>JBKDUW010000128.1:0-29053 GCA_046339235.1 Erythrobacteraceae bacterium
CAGCTCAACCGCGCCGCAAGCCTCGCAGAAACACGCTTCCGCGCAGGCCTCGCAAGCTTCCTCGAAGTGCTCGAAGCACGAAGAGCCGCCGATGCCAGCGGTGAACGCGCCGCCGCCGCCATGGGCCGCGCTGCCCGCGCACGGATCGTGCTGTGGCAGGCTCTGGGCGGTAATACCATAACGAAACCACCCCAAATACCCTAGCCAACCACCCGCTCTCATTGTTTGCCGGACAACCCAAACGGGCTCCAATCGAGCAAAGAGCCATATGCCTTCCAAGCGAGCAGTAATTTCTCCTGCGAGAGTGTCCCGCCCATAAACACGGTTGCCAAGAGGTTACCATCTTGGTTGACCGCAAGGCCTGCGTAGAAGATGGGTTGAGGTGATACGCGCGGTAAGGTTCACCATTGATTATTTATGAGGTTCTTGAGGATCTTGAGAGCTGATCCACGACGCGCAATTGTGATTGCGACCGGAGTGATTGGCTTGCTGAGCGTGTCGGCTCTAGTGCACCTTGGTGTTTCACCATGGGCATGGGCTCGCTCGAACCAGACGCCAGAGAACGCGCAATCAACCGCCCAGTCAGAGGACACCTTCGCCCAGTCAGAGGACACCTTTCAGACGCTGTCCGAGTTCATCAATCGCTCACCGGGCGAACGCGGGGCGGTCAGCAGGCTCAAGGGCGTTATCACATCTGAATTTGCAGATGGGAAAGATGGTCAGTCGCCTACCGCGCCATCCCAGAGAGCTTTGGGCAAGATTTTTGAGCCCGAGCCGTTCAGCATTGACTCAGCGCAACAGATCCCGGTCGACCTTTTGACCACCCCGATCGAGGAGATCGGAACGCTGGCAACGCTGGTCCCGTTTGGGCCAGCGATCGGCTCATCATCAGGAAACTTTGCTGGAGGGAACGTCATTCCCGGAAGCCTAATTGTTGCTCCGCCTGCCTCATCCGGAGGAGGAGGAGGAGGAGGAGGAGGAGGGGGAGGAGGAGGAGGCGGGAATGAAACCCCTTCGCGCCCACCTGTTGCCGCCGTACCTGAGCCAAGCACCTGGGCACTTATCTTGATCGGTTTCTTCGGCGCGGGTTTTGGGCTGAGGCGGCGGCGACCCAACAGCGAGCAGCACGATAGGCTGTTATCCTCGTGAGATCGAAGTTCTTGGGACTGTGCGCAGGCCTCGGGCTGATCATCGCACTCTTGCTCGTACAGAACATACTGACTGCCAAGCAAATGCCGCCCAGTAAGCAAGAAGTCGCAGAAGAACCCACTTCGCCTTCTCGATCCACGAGCACCCGTGCCATGACACGGGCCGCCATCACCGCAAATGAAGCTGAGGCCGCCGCACTGGCAGGGCTGATGCCGTCCGGTGTTCAATCGGTTCTCGCCGTCAGAAAGACGCTGAAACACGGCGAATTTGTATGGGACGAACAAGGCGTCCCTCAAGGCCCTGTCCGTATCTGGATAGATCTTCGGCGCCAGACAATCTCTGCCTTTCGTGCTGGACATGAAATCGGCTCATCAATCATCGTCTATGGTGCCGAGGAAAAGCAAACCCCGCTTGGAACCTTTGAAATTCTCTCAAAGCATCGCCACTATCGGTCCCGCCGATATGGCGCAGAAATGCCCTACTCCTTGTTCATCACCAAGGATGGGGTTGCTCTGCACAGCTCTGTCTTGAAGCCTACCCATGCGACACATGGCTGCGTCGGCCTCCCTGAAGAATTCTCACAGCGCCTCTTTGCAATTGCCGAGATAGGCAGTGCGGTCGACATTATTCGCTCGGATCCAGAGAGCGTCGAACGACTGGCTGCGGCTGCCAGTCCTTCCATTCATTAACCCTGTTACGCAACCACAGCTTAGCCCTGGGGCTGCCATGAAGCTTTCCTGACCGGGGAAGAACCATGGTGCGTAAAGTATCCCGAGCAACCAAGCTCTGTGTGCTGCTTGCAGCAATGATCACGCTGCCAGGAATGGCGGACCGCCTGAGCCACTTCGACCAACGCGTGGTAGCCGCGCACAATCGCGAGCGACTTGCGCTTGGCGTACCGGCTCTGGAATGGGACCCACATTTGGCCGCCGGGGCACAGGAGTGGGCCGACTATCTTGCTGCGTCCGGGAAGTTCGAACACTCGCCAGATTCGCCCAACCGTCCGCGCGAAGGTGAGAACCTCTGGGGAGGGACGAAGGGCGCCTTCGTCCCGGAATCGATGGTGCATCTTTGGGTGACCGAGAAGGTCCATTTCGTTGGCGGCGTGTTCCCCCGCAATAGTCGCTCAGGCCGCGTTATGGACGTCAGTCACTACACGCAACTGATCTGGAGAGAGACCACCCATGTGGGGTGCGCAATCGGCGAGGGCGCGCAAGAGGAGATTCTCGTTTGCCGCTATCGTCGGCCTGGTAACATCATCGGGCAACGCCCACTCTAGCTCAGTTGATAATCAGAGTGCCGCCGATTTCGTCGGCCAGAAGTGAGCCGCCTTCTCGGTCTGCCCGCAACGCTCCCGCGGCGTCCGTCTGGGTTTGAGGCAGGAGCGGATCGGTTAGGCTTGCAATGTCGCTCAGCGGCGACTGCCACTGGCCCTCTGGCGCTTTGAACGTCATATCGGAGCGCTCCACGCCAACATCATAAAGGTAGCTGGCCGCCGACCTCCATTGGACAGATCGGTGAACATCGAAATCCCGATCCAGCGCAAGTGGCTGATTAAAGGCCCGCCTCCTTCCCCATCCGCCCGACCAGCGATAGAAAATATGGGTGCCGATTGCAGCCACCTTTTCGAGTGAGGATGCCCAGTAAGGCCGCACATAATCGGCGTGGTAATGCGTTGACAAACCCACCGATGGTTCGACCGCTCCAGACAAGGCAGCAAGAGCAATTTGCCGCGCAGATTGCCATCCTTGCTGGCTTGGCTTTCGATAAAGACTCCCATCACATGCGAAGGTAAACTGGCAACCGGTCGTCCGGTTTGAACCCTGCATAACGACCTCGCAAACCGAATTCGGAAATGCCGGGTGGCGGACACGATTGAGGACAACCTGCGCAACCGCGCGCTTACCCACCCCCGATTCCGTCGCGGCCTCGTAATAAATTGCCGCGGTCAGGCAGTCGGTCGCCGAGGCTCGCCCGAGGAACCCTTGCGGCTCCAAAGGCAGAGACAAAGGCAAGGCGACCTCGATCTGCCCAGTCGAAAATGGGGCACGCAGATTGGCTGCACGCGCCTCTGCTTCAGATAGCGGTTCGAGCGATGCAGGGGAGGAATCAACCGACGCACCGGTTGATTCCGCAAGCGAAATCCGAAACAGCTCTCCACCACCTGTCGCTCCAGACACCTCACTGCGTGACGAACTGTCGAGCAGGGTCGCCGTGGCAATAAGGCTCATGATTGTAAGGATAAGGCGAGTGAAGTTCATCGTACGCTGATTCTCATCGTTCCTGTCCTTCGAACTGCATACCGCATGCTGCGCAGCTTGGCGCAACCGTCTCGTCTTTACACGTGCCGGAATGGTACTAGCGAAAGACGCCCAATTGCCGTGTCCCCCGTTCCGAGCCTAGGCGCGCAAAGGGCGCGTATACGGAATGTAGAAAATGCGAATCTAAACGATCGTCGTTAGCTTACCTTGCATCTTTACCGCTGTAACTGTTTACCGCTGTAACTAGGAGTAGGAATTGTCTGCTCGGCATCCGGAACAGCTCGCTGGCGATCGAACGATGCGCCCAGCACATTGGAACGCGCAAAGTTGATGGGTTGTCACGCAAGGCTAACCTTGTAACGATTCGTCCTCCGAGTCATGCCCCGGGGGCAATCGCATGAAATACGCAAAACGGGGTAATCGGCCTTCGGCACAGTTTCGAAAATAACTTAAACCTTGGCCCTCCGGCCTCTAGTCTGAATCAGGCGGCGTCACCTTATCGACGGCCAGATGTCCCTTATCATCGCGTTGCACCTCGGGCAAAGCCGAAATATCCAGTGGAGTAAATATGAGCAAGCATCCCCAACAAAGCGTTGTTGTTACTGGCGGCGCTGGGTTTCTTGGATCCTACCTCTGTGAACGCTTGGTCGAGAGTGGTAATGACGTGCTTTGCGTAGATAATTTATTTACGGGTACCAAGAATAATATTTCACATCTTTTGGACGAGAAGAATTTTGAGTTTCTACGGCACGATGTGACTTTTCCACTTTACGTTGAAGCTTCAAAAATCTTCAATTTTGCGTGTCCTGCCAGCCCGATACACTATCAATTCGACCCAGTCCAAACGACGAAAACCAGCGTGCACGGAGCCATTAATATGCTTGGCCTCGCCAAACGTACAAAGGCCAAAATCCTGCAGGCATCCACGTCGGAAATCTATGGCGACCCCCTCGAGCATCCGCAAAGGGAGGAACATTGGGGCAACGTCAATCCGATTGGACCGCGGTCCTGCTATGATGAGGGCAAGCGCTGCGCCGAAACCCTGTTTTTCGATTACCGGCGGCAGTTTGGGATGCCCGTAAAGGTGGTTCGGATCTTCAATACATATGGGCCGCGCATGCGGCCTGATGATGGCCGTGTCGTGTCAAATTTCATTGTGCAGGCGCTGCGGGGAGATCCCATTACAATTTACGGCGATGGCATGCAGACGCGTTCGTTTTGCTATGTGGACGACCTTATCGACGGCATTCTTGCGATGATGGAAACGCAAGACGATGTGACCGGCCCGGTGAACCTGGGCAATCCGACGGAATTTACGATGCTGGAACTCGCCGAGGTTATCATCGATGAGATTGGATCAAAATCGAAGCTTGAGTTTCGCCCACTCCCTCAGGATGATCCCAAGCAGAGAAAGCCGGATATCTCGTTCGCCAAGCGCCTGCTCGACTGGGAGCCTAAAACACCCCTGCGTGATGGGATCAGAAAGACCTCGGCATATTTCGAGAAGGTTCTTGCCGACAACCCTTCAGCCTCAGCCTTTTCGCTTTGAGGCGAGCCCCGCTACCATCAGGCTGAACCGGCGGGGCCTTCAGTCTCCAGCCCGGTTTTTGGGCGTCTGACGCGTGGTGTCGGGAACCTTCTGGTCAACCGCAGCCAGGCGATCATCGCCTCGCATTTGATCGCGCGCGAGCACTGCCGATCCAGGATGGTAGCGGGCCGCTGGTCGCACACTACGCGTGGTGCGGTCGCTTCGCCGCAATCGTTACAATCGCCTGATCGGCATAACGCAGACACGATATTGGGATGGGGCCTCCCCAGTTTGGCTAGCGCCGCCGGGACCGCTTGGAACTGCGGCTTGCCTAACGAGAGGAAGCCTTGCTCCGGCGGCGGCGGCGGCAGATCAGGGACAGTGTACCCGACATCGCACAAAAGAGGCACGCCCAATCCCGAAAATCTGCAGAGGGGAGCAATTGGTTTCAGCACCGGAAGAATATTTGTTTTCAGTTCCTCGTGATGAGGATTTGCGCTTCGAATGTCTCGAATTAGAACGGGGCTAACCGGATTGTGATGCGTGATTGGCGAATCTATCAATGCCCGGTATCGCAGCCACCGAAGGGACGTGTGAAGATCTTATGGAAAGCATGACCGAGGCCAAGCCCTTGACCCATGCGCTGACCGGTTACCGCGCCGGCACGATTGCTTCGTTTGCCGTGCTGGCTGCGGGGATCGCGCTCTTCGCCATCCCAACCATGACTTTTGTTATCCAGGAGTATTGGGCTCGGGAAGACGGAGCCCATGGTCCGATCGTGCTATTTACGGGACTTTGGCTCATGTGGCGCCAATGGGGCGATGCGATAGATGCCCGCGAAGTGCCTAGTGGCGCCAGGGTCTGGAGCAGTCTCACGCTTCTTGTAATTTTGCAGGTCGCGGCTCGCATCACACAGATCGTCGAACTTGAAGGGTTCCTCATGTATGGTTCTCTGCTCGCCGTGCTGTACGCTTTTGTTGGAGCTGAGGTTCTAAAGCGGCTCTGGTTTCCCCTCTTCTATATCGCATTCATATTCCCGCCCCCGGAAACGTTGGTTGCAGCGGTTACAGTGCCCATGAAGATGTGGTTATCAGCGGCTGCAATTCGGTTTCTCGACGTATTTGGCTACCCCATTGGCGGTGAAGGAGTACGAATTTACATCGGGCAATACGAACTTTTGGTCGCTGCAGCCTGCGCCGGCATCAACTCGATTATATCTTTGTCGGCCATATCCCTTTTCTATATCTACGTCCGCCATCAGGCGGAGTGGCGATATGCAGTATTCTTGGTCCTATTTATTGTTCCCATTGCACTCCTTGCCAATTTCGTTCGGGTTTTGATATTGATTTTGCTCACCTATTACGCAGGTGAGGCTGCTGCCCAGGGTTTCTTACACAACTTTGCCGGCATTGTGATGTTTGCTGTCGCGATAGCGAGCGTCTTCGCCCTCGACAGCGTGCTGAAACCGTTATGGAACCGCTTTGTTTCCGCAGGACGGCAGGGTGAGGCCAGTGCCTGAGACACCCCCCACTCCGGGCGCCGAGCAAATTGTGCTTTCGCGGCGCAGCCTTTTGATCGGGGCTACCTTGGCAGCGGCTGCGGGAGTCGCATTTGTGCGCCAGCCCATGCCAATCCATCCGGCCGTCAATAAGGACGCATTCAGGAGTTGGGTGCCGAAACAAGTCGGCCCCTGGAGAATGGATGCAGCGAGCGGTATTGTTCTGCCTCCGCAGGATGATCTGAGCGATCGGTTGTATGATAACCTGGTGACGCGGATCTACGTCTCTCCAGAGCGACCGGCGATCATGCTGCTCATGGCCTACAACAATATCCAGGATGGGGTCCTGCAAGTCCACCGCCCTGAGACCTGTTACCCTGTCGGGGGATTCAGGCTCAGTAATGCCCGGCAAGACGACATCATTGTGGGCAACAAACCTGTCCCTGCGAACTTTTTTACCGCGACCGCCCCCGGTCGGGTTGAACAGGTTGGTTACTTCACTCGTATTGGCAACTCGTTCCCGCGTAGCTGGCGGGATCAGCGTATAATCGTCGCCAGAGCGAATCTCGCTCAGGAGATTCCTGACGCCCTGATGATGCGCGTCTCGCTAATCGAAATGGCGCAGGGTCAGGCTAAGGCATTCCTGTCCGAATTCTGCAATCAGTTTTACAGTAACGCCGACGTCAGGCTGCAACGCCTGCTGCTCGGTCCAAACACGTAAGGTGACCACATCATGGGACTTAAACACACTGCCGCTCTCTCTTTGATCCTTCTGGCGGGCCTGTCTGCGTGCAATCGTGAGGCAACTGGGCAAGTCGCAGCGGTCGTCAACGATGACGAAATCACCCTCCAGGAAGTCAATGCCGAGATTGCGGCCCTCCAGATTCCAGATTCGGCTGACAAGAAGGCCGTCCAACAACAGGCTCTGCAGCGCATTGTCGAACGCAGGCTGCTGGCGCAGGTTGCAGCAGAAGACGGCCTGAACGCGAGCCAAGACTACCTCATCCGCGAACGACAAATGCGCGATAGTCTTCTTGTGCAGCTGCTCGGGGAGCGAGTTGAGCGCACCACCAATCCCCCCGAACCGGCAGAACTGGATCGGTACATCGCCAGCAATCCCGGGATGTTCAAAGATCGCAAGGTCTACACTATCGACCGGATCCAGTTCCCAGCTCCGGCTGACTTGAAGACATTAAGCCCGCTCCAAGCAGATCACTCGATGGCGGCGGTCGCCAGCCGGCTTGATGCGATGGGCATCGAATTCCGCCGCGATCAGGGCCAAATCGATTCTGCGGCGATCGGTCCGGATCGCTTGAAGCAGCTGCTGGCCTTGCCTGCAGGCGAGCCGTTTGTTGTACCCGAAAACGGCATCGTCACGATCGGCGTGATAACCGGGGAACAAACTGCCCCCCTGACGGGTGAGGAGGCTCGGACGCTGGCATTGCGGGCACTTCGCTCCCAGAAAGTCAGCGATTCCGTGCGGCAGCGCCTCGAGCAGGCTCGCAAAAAGGCCGAGATAACGTATCAGCCCGGCTTTGGGCCCCCTGCAGCCGCAGGTCAGGCGAAGCAGGCCGGTAGCGAAAAATGAGCGCTTTGGCTCATTCGTACCGTGTGCCTTTCGACGCGGTCCGTCTCAATCTGACTTACCTATTTGCCGAAAGGTCAGCTGGTGTCTGCTAAAGGCCGATGAGGGTCCTGTTCGCATTGCCGGGTTTTCATCGCTACGAGCGCGGCGCGGAAGTGGCCTTGCTCTCTGTTGCCGATGCGCTCGCAAGCACTGGCACAGAAGTAACAGTCATGGGTTCAGGTCCAGCGCGTGCACAAACGCGCTATGACTTCATCGAGGTGCCTTCGGTTCGCCGAGAGCGCTTTGAGCGTTTCCCCACAATCCCTCCGTTTCGCAGCGAAACAGCATGGGAGGATGCGACCTTTGCCTTATCGCTGATGCGTGCCTTCCGGCCCGAAGATTATGACTTTGTTGTGACTTGTTCCTTCCCATTTACGCATTGGGCGTTGCGACGCCCGGCCAAGCGCAAGCCGCTTCAGATTTTCGTGACGCAGAATGGCGATTGGCCCGCTTTTTCGAATGATGGCGAGTTTCGGACATTTCGCTGCGATGGTCTGGTTTGTACAAATCCGGATTACCTCGAACGCAACAAAGAAACTTGGAATTGCGCCCTAATTCCCAATGGAATCAACCTTGAGAGGTTCTTGCCAGGTGCGAGCGAGCGCGAACGACTTGGTCTTCCGCTCGGCAAGCCTGTTGTCCTGATGGTGAGCGCTTTGATCGAGAGCAAGCGCGTTCTCGATGGCATTAGGGCTGTAGCTGAACTCGCCGAAGCGGTTCTTGTCGTCGCGGGCGATGGACCGTTGAGAGATGAAGCAGAAGCTCTCGCTCGCCAGTTGCTGCCCGATCGTTTCTTGCGGGTTAGCCTGCCCGCAAGCGACATGCCTGCACTGTACCGATCTGCAGATGTCTTCCTTCATATGTCGCTGCTCGAATCTTTCGGAAACGTCTTTCTTGAAGCTTGGGCTTGCGGACTGCCGATCGTTGCGCAGGACTCCGAGCGCTTGCGCTGGATCCTCGGCGAAGAGTCCCCCTACCTATGTGATACAAAGGATCGCCAGACGACAGGCGCTCATTTGCAAAAAGCCCTCTTGTCAGGAAAATCGAGCAAACGCCCAGAGAGCATTGCTGATTTTAGCTGGTCCCGAATCGGCCAGCAATACCACTCATTCTTTGCGCGATTATCCACCAAAGCATCTTCGGGGCTATCAGGACCGTCGTGAGGGTAGAAGACAGCTTGGACCTTGAGGATTTGGGATTCATCGTTGCTCCTTCGTAACTACGACGAAGCCCAAATCCTCCTCAAATCACCACCTGAAATCTGTGCCATAGGTGCTGACGGGGGACACGGTCGAACCACGATCAAATCTCTTTCAATCGCGCAAACAGGCTCGGTGGTGGAGCCTCCCCAGGCTTGTAGTCGATCCAATAGCGGGTCCGCGATGCTGTCAGACCCCGCTCAGCATCTTCCATACATGGGTCTTGAGCACCTCGGCACAGGTCACGGTAGAGCTCCCATCCCCTTGTCATCGCGGGAGCATTGCGAGTAAGTCGGCGGGCGACCGCGAGCGCTTCTCTGTCCCTTCCCTGCTCCTGTAACCACTGCGAATGCTCGGTTACGTAGCTAAAGTGCTGCGGATTGCCCTCAGCCCCCTGCTGGAGAACCCGGCGTGCGTTTTCGAAGTCACCCAGCGCTCCGTAGGCGTTGGCAGCAACAAGCCATCCTGCGCTTTCGCCTGGGCATTGCGCCGCCAACTGCTGAGCTCCCGAAAGTGCTTCACGCACCTTCCCCTTGACCAGATCGATGCGAGCCTGCACCTCAAGAGCGAGGCAGTGGAATCTATCGCGGCCCAGTATCTGAGCCGCTAGGCGAGTGGCTTCAGAGGTTCTCCCTGAACGGAGGGCGATCAATGCTTGCACGGCTTCGCGATCATTGCCCTTCAGCGAACCCGCGATTTGATCAGCCGAAGGCAATGCCGATTGCCGTGCAAGGTACGTGGCAACGCTATAGCGGGCAGCAGCCACCTTGTTCGTTGAGATCCTCGCAAGTGCCTGTGCCGGTATCTCAGTTACCTCCCAAACATCCCATAAAGCCATCACACCTTCTAGGGCTTCGCGCGAGAGGTCGGGAGAAGACAATAGCTCAACTGTCAAATCAAGCGCTTCATCACGTCGCCCGGTTTTGAAAAGGAAATTGGCCTCGTCGACCTTCAACTGCCAGCTTCTTTGCTTGGTTGCCCGTAGCGCAACGAACTGCGCTTCCATGCCTTTAGGGTCTCTTTGGGCGCGGAAGAGTTCGAGGCGCAGGAGGTGAATGCCTACCGAAGTCTCACGATCGCGAGTGTGTCGGTCCAGCAAATCGAGCGCCTCCTGGTGCTTGCCCTTAAGATAGAACACCCGCGATCGCAGGAGAACGGCCTCGTCGCTGTACGGATTGACGGCCAGTGCCCGTGCGGCATAGTCCTCAGCCTCGTCCAGGCGCGAGGAGATAAGCGCGTGCACCCCTCGCGTAACAAGTGCGGTCGTATCTGCCGGGTTAAGCAGGACGAGCGTATCTGTCGCTTTCAATGAGGCCCTGATGTTCCCGGTTTGCAGACCAAGCTGCGATACGGCTTGGAGCGCTTCAGGATTGCTTGCGTCGAGCGCGAGAGCATCGAAATAGGCATCAAACGCCGCTGAAATCGTCCCTGCTGCAAGTTCGATCCGGCCTCGCGCAATATGGTAGTCGGCGACGTCGTCCCTCATCATCAATGCCCGGTTGATGGCCACTCTTGCCTCGGCAAGGCGATTCTGTTCGAGCAATGCCATCGCGCTGGCCGCCTCGGCTTGGGCCTCAACGTCCCGATCCTGACAAGCAACGCTCATGAACAGCACCATTATGGCACACATCAACTTTCCGCGGCTTGCGCTTGCCGCGACGGCACGCCCGAATGTGTCCAAACACGAGCCAGAACGAATTGGGTCGTGGTCAAGCTGCATTCGTGCCCTTATAGGCTGGGATCCGCGCATGTCGAGAAATGCTGGAGTCGATCAGGTGTTGCAACGGATATCATGTTTTCTCGCGCTTTTTTTGAGTGCGGCCTTAGCCCTGCCTGCGAACGCTCAAAACACCGCCATATCCGAGGTGGCCCCCGGCAACATGGAGGCCGGCCAACCTTACCGAATCAATCCCGGTGACCAGCTGGCCATAAGCGTGTGGGGCGAAGAGCGCCTCCAGCGCGAAGTTCGCGTGCTCCCGGACGGTACCTTCTCGTTTCCGCTGGTTGGGCGAATTGTGGCTCAGGGCTATCTCCCATCCGAAATTGAAACATTGATCAAGACTGCCCTGCGCGATCAATATCGGGGCGAAGTGCCTCAGGTAACAGTCTCGGTAAGCGCAGCGTCCGGCTTGCAATTCTCGATTGTAGGGCGGGTGAATTCACCCGGGGCCTTTGCCCCCGGCCGTTACGTGAACATTCTCGAAGCGCTGAGCATGGCCGGTGGGCCAACCGAATTCGCCAATCTTGACAATGTGCTAATCGTGCGCAAGTCGGGCGACAAGCTTATGCCAATCCGCTTGCGCCTTGCGCCTCTCTTCACCCGCGGCGCGACTGCAAGCGACATTGATCGGGCAAACATCATCCAGATCAACGCCGGTGACACAGTGATCGTGCCGTGAGAAAAAAATCGTTATCAAATAGCTATTTGACGCTTGCCGTTGCGGGGGTCGGATTCGTTCTCCCGTCCATGGCGAATGCGCAGGATGCGTCACCTTATGAAATTCGCATTTCAGGTGGCCTTGAAGCGTCAAGCAATCCATTTCTGCTGGAACAGGGAACAGAGGCCGTTTCCGCGTATGTGGCGATTGATCCGACCATTTTCCTGGAAGACGGCAAGGACACCACGGTAATTGATGGCAGTTTGCGCGCGACGCAATATTTCAACGAGTATGGAACCGATGCGAACGGTAGTCTACGGCTTGCCACCCAGCGCGCTCTATCGGAACGCACTGAACTCGAATTGAGCGCATCAATAACCTCGACGCGGAGAAGCTTTGTTGACGGCTTGACAAGCGGCAGCAGCAATCTGCCGTTTGCAGACCCAACCGCCTTGCCTGATCCGGTTTCGCTGGATCCGACCCTCATCGGCGAACTGGTCCGATCGAATACAATGTCGGTCACGGGGTCGATCCAGCATGAGCTTAGCCCGGTAAGCTCGTTGACGGGCCGTGGGGCCTTCTCACGCCAGAGTTTCTCGAACAATGCAGGAGTTGATGTCAGCAGCGCATCAGCTTCGCTCGCTTATGGTCGCCAAGTTGCGTCACAAACCGTTGTCTCCATTGGCGGCCAATTCGCCTCATTCGATTTTGCAGGTAGCGACGTTGGCGACGCACTTGTCTACACGCTGCAAGCTAGGGTAGAGCACGAGATCGGAACACGCTGGAGTTTGGCAGTCGGCGGCGGTGTCGATCTCGTCGATCGCAATCTGGGAGTACTAGGCCGCGAGACCAGCACCTTTTTTTCAGGTGACCTCGGCTTGTGCAATCGCGGTCTGAGAACCAGATTCTGCGTCACTGGACAAAGAGCAGCACAGCCCGCCGCAATCGGCGGCGTAGCCATAGTTACATCTGTGGGAGTGAGCTACGAACTAGAACTTTCCCGGAACGATGTCTTATCCTTCAACTCCCAGTTCGGTCGATCGAACCAGACGCTGGACGATGGATTTGCTACGGCCGGCACTGTGGTTGATGTGTTCGGTGCGTCTGCCAATTTCAGTCACAATCTGTCAGAGCGGGCGGCGTTCATCGTCGCACTTGGCTACTCCGATGTAAGCGACGATCTGCGAGACGTTCCCGCCAATGCCTTTGTCCGTGTTGGCATTACACTCGGTTTCGGCAGGCGGAGATAATGGAGCAGATGTCGTTTGACTCGTCCTTCGAGGAAACCTCGAATGAAGGAAACTTTTTTTCGCTGATTCCCGTGATCTTATGGCAGCGCAAGTGGTGGATCATCACAAGTGCTGTGATTGGTATCATTGCGAGCCTAATCGCGGTGCTCGTCATCCCCCCAACTTATCGGTCGACCGCGATCTTGTTGGTGGAGTCGGCGCAGCTCCCCAAAGACGTCCTCAATCTGTCGGATGAAGACCTGATCGAGCGTCGCCTCGCCTCGATCCTGCAACAGATCACAGCGCGCCCAGACCTGGTCGAACTCATCGAAAAGCATGGGCTCTACAACGCACAGCGGCGATCGGATTCGCTCTCATCTGTCCTTGAAGACATGCGTACGTCAATTTCGCTTACGCCCACCGCGTCGTCGCTATCCAGTGTGCCTGGCCAATCCACCGCAATAGCCTTTGAACTTTCGTTTGATTATGAGGATCCCGTAGCGGCGCAGGCCGTGGCGCAAGACCTGATGGACCGGGTGCTCCGGCTCGAGGCCCGGGGCAATTCAGAACAGGCAGAAAACACCGTTCAATTCCTCAATGATCAGGCCGCTTCCCTCCAGACACAGATGGGTGATTTGCAATCCCAAATTGCCGGCATCAATTCGACGAACGGCGGCGTGCTAGCTGGGAACATGAATATTTTCGGTGGGAGCACGGGCAGTTACGATGTTCAAATCGCGTCGCTCCAGAGGGACAATCAATCACTGGTGCAACAACGTGAATTGGCGCAGAGCAGCGACAACCGTGATCCTATCGTCCTAGCGGCGGAACAGCGCCTCGCGTCAGCGCGGGCGGTTTATGCTGAGACTCACCCCGATGTGATATTCGCCAAGCAGCAACTCCGGGAGGCTCGCGAACTTGCTTCTACGAATGTAGCGCGCATACCGGTCGATGCTATCGATAAGCAAATTGCCTTCAATAGCGAGCAGATTGCTGCCTTGCGAGCCGCGAAGGCTCAGGAAGAGGCCCGCATGTCGTCGCAAGTGAGCGCGCAAGCGCGCGCACCGCTCGTGCGGCAACAACTCGAGCAGTTACAGGGCCGGCTGAGCCTGCTCAACACACAATATGAGCGGGTGCAGGAGCAGCTCATGGCCGCCCGCGCTGGCGTGCGGGCCGAAGACGAGCGGATGGGGGAACGTTTGTCCGTGGTAGACCCGCCCGTTATTCCCGAAGAGCCGAGTTGGCCTGATCGGCTGATACTGCTCGCAGCGGGGATCGGCGGCGGACTTGGCCTTGGCTTCGTTCTGGCATTTGCCATCGAGTTTCTGATGAAACCAATCCGGGATCCGGCGGCTCTAAATGCTGTTCTGGGCGCTGAGCCAATCGGACTTATTCCGATCATCACAACACCGCGGGCTTCGCAACCTTGGTGGCAGCGCTGGCGTCGAGGCGAAAAATACGAGGATGACGCTGCGGGAGACGATGAATGACCGAGCTTGATCGAAGCCCGTTCCCGAGAGACGAGATGGTACTTGATCATTTGCCAATCTTCAGTCTCGATCGACAACTTCTCCGGAAGAAGAATATCGTTGGCTTCAACAATCGCGCGATCGAGACACGTGCCTTCAATCTCTTGCGGACGACTTTTGCCAAGAATCTGAAGGCTGAAGGATATCGGGTCGTAGGCATTACGTCTGCTGCTCCGGATGCGGGCAAGTCGTTTCTGACTGTCAATCTCGGCGCCTCATTGTCTTTCGTATCAGATGGACCGGTCTTTCTGGTCGATCTCGACCTTCGGCGCGCCTCGCTGGCATCGAGCATCGGCCTGGAGCCGGGAGCATCGGTAAATGATTATCTCTCGGGTGGGGAGAGTGATCTTCTCCAGATCGGAGTGAGGATCAAGGGATCCGAAGTGGCAGTTTTCCCTGCCGCCAGAACCCGAAAACCGCCGGTCGAGTTGCTGGCCGGGGATCGGCTTGCTGACATGATGGCAGCGCTTCGAAGCATCAACGAAACCGCTACCGTGCTTGTAGATCTTCCTCCTGTATTCGCAGATGACGATGCAATGATAATTGCTGAACACCTCGATGCCTATCTTCTTGTTGTTGACGCTGGGAAAACAACGAAGAATCAGGTCAAGCAAGCACTGGCCATGATGCAACCCACCTCCTGCATTGGGACGGTGATAAACCGCTACCGGGGAGGCCTTACCGACCCGTACGGCTATGGCTATGGCTACGGTGCGTATCAAGATTATTACGAGAATTAAGCGCGATATATCAGGAAGGCTGAGGCCCAACACCTTCTCATAATTGAACTAATTTACCATAAGCGATAGACTTTTTCTAAAATCCGTGATACTTTACGAAGCTCCTAATGTGAAAAATCCCGGTGAATCCTGTAGGTTACTTAAACCATTTTATCAAAATAATGCGTCCATATTTTTTTCAAATATATATTTACTTGAAAGTTTCGATATAAGAAAATTTTTATGCATTTTCTGTGCCGGCCTTACCTAATCGTCGGATGGGGCTTGGCATATTGGGGCAGGGCATAACGATCGACCTTTTCTTCTACACCTGAATCTGATTGGTCGGGCAATGACGATATTTATGGGGCAAACTGATGGGTTGGCTGGGCGGGGGGCAATTGGAAGATCTCGATGTCTAGCGAGGCCGGGCAATTGGGCCTCGTGGCTATTGGGCGAAACGAAGGCAACCGTTTGAAGCTATGCCTGAAGTCCGTTCCTCGAGGCATTCCAATAATGTATGTTGATAGCGGGTCGACCGACGGGTCTGTCACTTTCGCGCGATCGCTCGGCGCCAAGGTTATTCAGCTCGATATGCGTCAACCGTTCACTGCTGCGCGCGCGCGCAATGAAGGGCTTAGGGAACTTTTAATTGAGCTGCCTGAATTGCAATTCGTCCAGTTTGTTGACGGCGACTGCGAGCTAGAAAGCGGTTGGCTGGCTGAAGGCGAGGCGTTTCTTGCAGCGAACGAAGCCTATGGTGCAGTTTGCGGCAGACGGCGCGAACGGTTCCCAGAAGCCAGTTTCTACAACCGCATGTGTGATGATGAATGGGATACCCCGATCGGTGATGCGCTGGCCTGCGGCGGTGACGCGCTCTACCGTATCACTGCGATTGTCGATGCAGGAGGCTTCGACCCGTTGGTTATTGCCGGAGAAGAGCCGGAACTGTGCGCAAGGTTGCGGAGCAAGGGTTGGAAGATCCGACGGCTGGATATCGCCATGACAATCCATGACGCCAACATGATGCACACGCTTCAATGGTGGAGGCGTTCAGTTCGCTGCGGTTACGGTTATGCTCAAGTCTGGCGCAAGACCGCTACAAGCGGGGGACCATCAATTTATGGGCGCCAAATCGCCAGTGCGCTATTCTGGACACTTGGGATCGCAATGCTCGCTCTCGTTCTTGCTATTGGGGTCAGCCCTTGGGCCTTGCTCGTAGCGCCTGCAGCATGGATACTACAATTAGTTCGACTGAGTTTCCGCGTTGGCTGGATGAAAGGCGCCCATTTGCTCGCTGGCAAAGTCGCTGAATCCTGGGGTGCACTTCGTTATGCAATGACCGCTATGCGCGGCAGCTCTCAAGGAGCGATTTTCTACAAGTGACCCGCGTGGCTTACCTTGTGAGCGATTATGATGCTCCGTCTCACACCTTCGTGAGACGCGAAGTTGCGGCATTGCGCGCACTCGGCACTGACGTTTGCGCATTTAGTATAATTAAAAGTGGCAATTCCGACAGCGAGGCGATCAGCGTGCTCGGCCGGCCGTTCTTGGCTTACTTTTCATCTTTGATTTCCGCGCTCATTGTCAGTCCGTTAAGATTCGTCTCGACCTGGAACCTCGCCCGGCGACACCGGCCACCCGGCTTGCGAGCCCTGCTATGGGCTCAATTTCACTTCGTCGAAGCGATCATGCTTGCCAAACTCCTGTCCCAAGCTGCCACGACGAACCTTCATGTCCATTTTGCCAACAGCGGCGCGACGGTGGGAATGCTCGCGGCAAATTACCTGCGATTACCGTGGAGCATGACACTCCACGGCATTTCAGAAACCGATTACCCAGCAGGACTGCTGCTTCCAGAAAAGATCTCAAAAGCTAGCTTCGTGGCATGTGCCAGTTATTTTATGCAAGCCCAAGCTATGCGCCATGTGTCGTCAGAGCAATGGCACAAGTTTCGAATTATTCGCTGCGGAGTTGATTACCGCCGCCTCGAACAGATATTCGCGAGCTCCAACGGCTCTGGTGTTCCAAAGCTCATCTGTGTTGGTCGACTTTCGCCTGAGAAGGGGCATCTCGGATTACTAGAAGTGATGCGACGGCTGCGAGAGAAGGGGATTGATTTCACCCTCAACCTAGTTGGAGATGGACCGTCACGCTCTGTGATCGAAGCGCTGGTCGATAGCCTTGACCTCCGTGATAGAGTTTTCTTTGAAGGGTTCCTAAAGGAGGACGATACCCTTTTAACTATTGCAGCAAGTGATATTCTGGTCCTTCCAAGCCTCATGGAGGGCCTGCCAGTAGTTCTGATTGAGGCCTTGGCTTTGGGCAAACCAGTTGTAGCAAGCCGCGTGGCGGGAATTCCCGAACTGATTGAGCACGGTAAGTCAGGTCTTTTGTTTACACCCTCAGATTTAGTTGCGCTCGAAGACGTTATTGCAGAGCTTCTCAAAAGACGTGATGATTGGTGTGGCATGGGTAGGTTGGGTCGGTTACGTGTTCAACATGAATTCGACATAACTGCAATTGCCTCGAGCATGCAGAGCCTTTTGGCACGTGGGTATGAGCAATGAAAAACTTTTGAGATATTCGCCACGCTTCGTATTATAGATCCGCTAAAATTTAGAGATCGTATTTATGACTTTTTTAGGGATTTCCACGTATTATTACTACAGTTGCATATGAGTTGAAAATTTGATTCACTCTGCCGCGAATGGCGGAGGTTGAGATCATGCTGGTCGGGGATTGGGCACGTACGGTTGTTGAATGGAAGGACGCACTTGACGGTTTGCAGGTCCAGATTGGCCCTGCGCTGGGTCGGCTGGAAACGCGCATATCGGCAGGACATTTCATCAAGGGCCTGCTTTCTGGTGCGGAGCGAAAGACGGGCTGGATGCTGGCGGAAGAGGCAGGTCTTGAACGGCCCTACCGCATGCAATCGTTGCTGGGGCGGAGCAGTTGGTCAGCAGACGCGCTGCTTGAACGCGTGCGTGATTTCGCGATAGCCGCGTTGGGTGACACTGGCGGCGTACTCGTTGTGGATGAGACGGGTTTTCTCAAGAAAGGAAGGCATTCGGTCGGGGTGTCGCGGCAATACTCGGGCACGGCGGGGCGTATCGAGAATTGCCAGGTCGGCGTGTTTTTGGGCTATGCTAGCCGCTATGGTCATACGCTGATCGACCGACGGCTCTATCTGCCCAAGGCATGGACCGACGACCGCGAGCGTTGTCGCAAAGCGAGTGTGCCAGACGAGGTGGCCTTCGCCACCAAACCAGCCATGGCGCGCGAGATGATTGCCGGTGCACTCGATGCGGGCCTGTCGTGTGCCTGGGTTCTGGCGGATTCGCTTTATGGATCGGATTATGCCTTGCGGCGAATGCTCGAAGAGCGCGGTCAGCCTTATGTGTTGGCAGTGCGCTCTAATCAACATCTGCGCTTCGGGACCGAGGAAGGTCTTGTCCAGACCGACCCTGCGTGTCTCGCCAGCGAATTGGCTGGCGAGGACTGGCAAGCCCTGTCGGCTGGCGAAGGAGCGAAAGGGCCTCGATTGTATCATTGGGCGCGCATGCCGCTCAACTGGACAAGACAGGACGGCTTTGAACGCTGGCTGTTGTTTCGCCGCAGCATCCGGAACAGCGATGAACTTGCTTATTATTTTGTCCACTCCCGCCAAGGGACCTCCCTTGCCGAAATGGCTGGAGCAGCAGGCTTGCGCTGGACTATCGAGGAATGCTTCCTGCGTGCAAAGGACGATCTCGGCCTCGATCACTGCGAGGCACGATCTTGGCATGGCTGGCACCGCCACATGACGCTGGTCATGGCCGCTGCCGCATTCCTGGCCAAGATTGCTGCCGATCAGCGCCGAGCCGCCTGGATCAACACTCAACTTGCTCAAGAACCTCAAGAAAAACGAAACAAAACGAGTCCGAACCGGAAAGCTGCGTGACACCAGTGTTCGAGCGTCCGCTCACGACACCGGAGATCCGCCGTCTCGTCGCAAAACTCGTCCTTGCAGTGCCGGTCACACCCGCATTCATCTGGCTATGGTCACGATGGCGGCAAGCGCACCAAGCGCTAGCAGCGCACTTCCATCGAAAATCACGTCTTAATATGCAACTGTAGTACTAGCACTTGGTCGAAGGCAATCGGCACATGGCCGATTTCTGGCCATAATATGCAAGCCAACCCTGCCAAAAGCGGGCATGGAGGTTTCCATGTACAGGATTTCCGTCCATAATCTCCGGCTTACCAGGTCTGGAGGAGTGATTGCCGCCGTGCTTGTCGGTGTCGCTCTTCCGGTGCTGGCTCAGGGCAATGGCCTTGCCATGCTCGGCACGCTCGCCAAGGGCGAGTGGACGATTAAGTATCGCGACGGGAGCGCCGATCGCAAGATCTGCGTGCGTACCGGACAGGAGCTGATCCAGCTGCGGCACCGCGATGCCGGCTGCAACCAGTTCGTGGTCGAGGACGGGACGGCCAAGGTTACGGTGCAGTACACCTGCTCCGGCAACGGCTACGGCCGCACCAGCATCCGCCGCGAGGCACCCGCGCTGGTCCAGATCGAAAGTCAGGGCATCCACGACGGCATGCCGTTCCAGTTGCTCGCCGAGGCGCGCCGCAGCGGCACGTGCTGAGGCGAGCCGATTGCCTTTGCCGGCAGGCGTGATAGGGCGCGCGCCATGAACGCTCCCGAGCGCGCCCCGCCCCCTCCGATCGCTGTCGTCCTGCTGTCTGGCGGGCTGGATTCGATGGTCACTGTTGCCTTGGCAAAGGAGCGGGGGTTCGCGGTGCATGCGCTGAGCGTCGATTATGGCCAGCGCCACCGGCTCGAACTGGAATCCGCGCGGCGCATAGCTGAACGGCTCGGGCTGGCCCGGCACACCGAGATTGCACTTGATCTGCGGGCGTTCGGCGGCTCGGCGCTGACCGATGCGATCGATGTGCCCAAAGGCGGGGTGGGCGAAGATATTCCTGTCACCTATGTCCCGGCCCGCAATCTGGTGTTCCTCGCGCTGACCACTGCCTGCGCCGAAGCGGCGGGCGCGCGGGATGTCTTCATCGGTGTGAATGCGCTCGATTACTCGGGCTATCCAGACTGTCGGCCGGAATTTATCGCGAGTTTTGCGGAGACCGCCCGGCTCGGCACCAAGGCTGGGGTCGAGGGTGCGCCATTTACGATCCACGCGCCGCTGCAGCACATGACCAAAGCCGATATCGCCCGAGAATGCGATCGCCTGGGGCTGGATCCGGCCTGGAGTTGGTCGTGCTATGATCCCGCGCCGGATGGCAGGGCGTGCGGGTTGTGCGATTCCTGTCGGCTTCGGAAAAAGGGTTTTGCTGAAGCGGGGATTGTCGATAGCACCGCCTACAAAGCCTGAAGGCGGCGATGCAGCCCGCCAATAGGCAAACCATCCTGAGAGGGGATCTTTTTTGAGCGAGGAAGCGATCGCGCCGCAAAGTCGCGAGAATGAACCGGTGCCTGCCTATAGCTGGTATGCTTTGAGCGTTCTGGTGCTGGTCTACGTGCTCAATTTCATCGACCGGCAAATCCTGTCGATCCTCGCCAATGACATCAAGGCTGATCTCGGGGTCGACGACGCCTATCTCGGCTTCCTCTACGGCACCGCCTTCGCCATTTTCTACGCGCTGTTCGGGATCCCGCTGGGCCGTCTGGCAGACAGCTGGAAGCGGGTGCGGCTGATGACGGTCGGCCTGGCGCTGTGGTCGGCGATGACCGCCTTTTCAGGCTTTGCGCGCGATGCGGCGACGCTATCGGTCGCACGGATCGGGGTCGGTGTGGGGGAGGCTACCGCCAGTCCGTCGGCTTACTCGCTGATTTCTGACTGGTTTCCTGCGCGCCTACGGGCGACGGCCCTCGCGATCTACAGCTCGGGCCTGTATATCGGTGGCGGAGTGTCGCTGGCGATCGGGGGGGTCATTGTCGATCGTTGGAACACGGCGTTTCCGGATGGCGACCCGGTCGCCGGGCTGGCCGGTTGGCAGGCGGCATTTATCGCGGTGGGCTTGCCCGGGCTACTGCTTGCCGCTTGGGTGGCTACCCTGCGCGAACCGCTGCGCGGCGCGATCGACGGGATCATAACGCCCGAAAATCCGCACCCCTTTCGGGGCTTCATGCAGGAACTCTACACGATCATTCCGGGCTTCACGTTTTTCGGTGCGGCTGCGCGTGGCTGGAAGAGCCTGTTGATCAACGTTGTCGTCCTAGCAGGAGCGCTGGTGGCTGCGCATGTGCTTACGATCCGCCTCGGCTCGGGCGAGGGCGTCATTGTCGCCCAGCTTGGCGCGGCGATCGGCGTACAACTTCCTCCGGTGACCGACCAATGGCTGCTACTCGCCATCGGTTATTATGCCGTCTTCTGCTGGGCTGCGGCGCTGCGCGTGCGTGATTATCCGACGTTTGCGCTGACGTGGGGTTCGCCCGCGTTCCTGTGTACGATCCTCGGATATGGCACAGTCGCCTTCATGGCCTATTCTGCGTCCTATTGGGGAGCGCCTTATGCGGAGCGTGTCTTCACCGGGGTTTCGAAGTCAGAACTCGGCTTTTTCCTCGGTGGCGGGGGGGCAATGGGTGGTTTTCTGGGTGTTGTTCTTGGGGGACGAATGGCGGACACGCTTTTGCAGCGAACCCCGTCGGGCCGGGTCTGGGTGATCCTCTTCGGATTGCTTAGTCCGATCCCGTTTGCGGTGATGCAATACACCACCGCAAGCTGGCCATTGTTCACTGTTCTGAATGCTGTGGTCGCAGCGCTCGCGGCGTCGGCGCTCGGCGCGGCGGCCGCGACCAGTCAGTCGCTCGTGTTGCCGCGCATGCGAGGAACCGCGACAGCGACGTTCTTTCTGGCGACCACGTTGGTCGGCTTGGCGCTGGGGCCTTATCTTGCCGGTTACGTATCCGCGACCAACGGAGGAGATCTGTCCAAGGGCGTGCTGGCTACCTTGTGGATCACTCCGATTGGTCTGGCGCTCCTGACGGCTGCGATATGGCTGGTGCCCAAAGCTGCCGCCACCATTCCGGAGCGGGCGCGGGCTGCCGGCGAAGGGGATCGCGCCTAAGCGTCCCTACTGATAATAAGCCTCGCTGCTGGCGCCAGGCGCTCCACGTGTGCCTGCGATCCAGCACAACCCCTATCCTGCACAACTTGCTATTCAGTTGGCAAGTCGTTCGGGGCGTATGCCGGCCCGATGGGGATTCCCGCGGCGCTGCTGACGGGTAGTGAACAGCAAGTCCCAAGCGCATCGGCATAGGCACAAAAAAAGGGGCCGGATCACTCCGGCCCCTCCTTATTCCCTTGTGGGAGTGACTTACATGCCCGAACCCGGACCGTAGGTGACTTCGACGCGGCGGTTCTGCGCTTCGCGCACGCCGTCGGCGGTGGGAACGCGCGGCTTGGTTTCGCCGAAGGCTTCGCCCGTGATCCGGCCATCGGGGATACCGCGACCGGTCAGGTAGCTGCGCACCGAAGCGTTGCGACGCTCGGCGAGGCCGACGTTGTAGCTCGCGCGGCCCGAGGTGTCGGTGTGACCCGCCAGCATCACGCTGGCAGCACCGCAGTTGGCATAGGCCGTGACCGCGTTGTTGAGGATCGTCGCAGCTTCCGCGGTGATGTCCGACTTATCAAAGTCGAAGAACACGATGTACGGGCCGGTGTTGCACGCCGGCTTGGGCGGCGGCGGCGGCGGCGGCGGCGGCGGCGGCGGCGGCGGCGGCGGCGGCGGCGGCGGCAGCGGCTCTTCACCACCGAAGTTGTAGGTGACCGAGGCCAGCAGCGAATGCGTGCTCAGCTTCGAGTCAAGCGGACGACCGATCGTGTCAACAATGCCGATGTCAGGCATATTGAAGTAACGATACTTCAGGCCAACGTCCAACGAATCACTAAGCGGTGCGCGAAGACCAGCAAGCAGCTGCCAAGCAAGGCCCGTGTCGGAGTCATCATAAGCACCCGGGCCGCGCTGATCGAACTGAGCGTTCATGTCGACGCGTGCTACACCTATCCCGCCACCGGCGAACGCCTGAAGGCCGTCGTCTGAGCCAAAATCAAACATACCGTTCAACATGAAACTCAGCGCATTGATCTCCCAAAGCGCCGGAGCGGTTTGGTTAGTCAGGCGACCGTTGCGACCACCAGGCTGACCGATCGGATCGATCTGCAGCCCTTGGCTGCCGGCAGAAACCTCATCGACGTTAGCAGCGCGATAACTTGCTTCAGTTTCAAGGCGAAAAGCGCCAAAATCATAACCGACAGCTGCGCCGAAATCAAACCCGGTGTCGTAATCCGCTCTGGCGTCATCGTTAACACGGTTTACATCGATGCTTTGATCTTCGACGATCATCGCACCGCCATCACCCTGAATGTACCACTGGCCGTCACGAGCCAGTGCGGGCGAAGTCAGCGCGGTGGAAGCCATGGCCATGCCAATGACAAGTTTGCGCATTTTAGGAATCCCCTTTGTTATGGACTGGTTGCTCCGGCTGGTCTGTATCTTTTTCCCAATAAAGAGGCAAGCTATCAATAGCGGCCATGTGTTGCAAAAATGCCCCAATCCTCATTTTGGAAAAAGATAAGCATCCTGTGCTCTCGGAATGACACAATTGCACCATTCGATCTCTCGCCAAGCCGCAGTGGAAGTGATTTGGTCGGGCGTCTGGAGATTGTTGTCCAGCTGGCCGATGCATTGCATTCCTCGTTCTCGATCTCGCTCCCGCTACTGGGAACGTCAGGCGTTTGGGGTCCCTGCCAGCCGCTAGGGAAGCACAGCCAGCGCTCGGCACCCCTGCCGAGCATCAGAATCCTCTCAAAAAGGGGCCAAAAAAAAGATCCAGTTGCGGCCCCTTGAGGCACAAGGGGGGCGATCGGCTCTGGTGCTCCTTCTTGCCGAGGCAGCTTGGGCGACTAGGTTGTATTCGACTTCTTCGGCCCGATGTGCGGCTCTGCCAGCGTCGCTATCACGATCGGCGGGACCTACGTGTTTAGGATCGCCAGTGACTGGTCAACGAACAACTGCTTCTGAGGTCGTCGCACCAGGCGTGGCTGTGCTGCGGACCGCGCAGGCTTTCCGGCTCGGCGGCCGAGAACAATTGCACCTGCGTCCCGTTGGCGCAGCGGACGCGGTGCAGCGACGGTTCGAACCGCGGCCTGCGATCGGGCGGCGACACGGCGAGCAGACCGGATTCGCCCTCTACCATCACCGCGCGCGCTTCGGCGAGCGATGCGGCGACCAGCGCGATCCGGGCGGTCGGAATTCGGCAATCTGGCGCACCCATTCGGCCCCGGCGCGGGTCTTGCCGAACCCGCGTCCGACCATGATCATCCAGATCCGCCAGTCGCCTTCGGGCACGCATTGCTCGCTCCGTGCGAGCAGCTGCCAGTGGAACTGGAACTCGGCCTTCTCCTTGTGGTCGAGGGCATTGGCGATGAGCGGGCCGGCCCCGGTCTCGTCTGCCTTCAGCCACTCGAGATCGGCGCTCGATCTGCGTTGTCGGTGCGGCTGCGCTCGCGTTTGAGGCGCAGGCGCATTTCCTCGACCTTGCGATCGATCGAGCCGCGCACTTCGGCGGCGCTGACATTGCGCTGCTGCGCCATGGCCTGCGAGGCGGTGTCGCGGTGCGCGGCGAGCAGGCGGATGGCATTGGCAAAATCATAGCGTCCCGCGTCGGCCGTCGACTGATCGCCGTGCCGCAGCCGGCGGGCCACTTCCATTTCAAGATGGGTGTAGCCCTCCCACAGCGCAGCGTGCCACAGGCGGGCGAATTCGGGTTCCTCGCGCCGGACCTTGTAGGCGCGGCTGGGGCTGATTCCCGCCTTGGCGGCAGATTCGCTGACATTCGAGCTTTCAGCGAATTGATCGAGAAACAGCACGCGCCAGTTGTTGTTGATCCGCTCGCTTTCGCCTTGTTTCAAACTCGTGCGGATGATGATGCGCTTGCCGCGGGGTTTGGCCATGACGGGCTTTCCTGCCGCGAAAACCAAACAGGCGGCACTCCACTGAGGAGTGCCGCCTGGGCGAATCACAAATTTGCGATGATGCCCTTTTCTAACCGGAGAGCGTCACGATGTCAAGGAAAATAACCAATATGGCTCATGAAAGTGATCAGATGATCCCGATCGTCTTGCCCGCCCGCTCGAACATGCCAAGGATGGTCGTCACCTGATCGGCGGTGTGTTCGGCGCACAGCGAGCAGCGCAGCAGGGTCATCCCCGCAGGGGTTGCCGGCGGGCGGGCCAGATTGACGTAAAGCCCCTCCTTCAACAGCGCCTCCCACATCATCGCGCCGCGTTCCAGATCGGGCATGATCACCGCGATGATCGCGCTTTGCGGGGTTTCGGTGCCAAGCTTGAATCCGAGATCGCGCAGCCCCTTGTGCAGCGTGCGGCTGTTCTCCCACAGATGCGCGCGCTTGTTGCCATTGTGCATCAGCTTGCGGATCGATGTGGCGGAGCTCGCCATCACCGCAGGCGGCAGGGCGGCGGTGAAGACGTAAGGCCGGCACACGAGGCGCAGCACTTCGAACTTCGGGTGGTTCGACACGCAGAAGCCGCCGACTGTCCCAACGCTCTTAGAGAAGGTGCCGATGATGAAATCGACATCATCTAGCACGCCCTGCTCTTCGGCAACGCCGCGTCCGTGTTCGCCGATGAAGCCCATCGAGTGTGCTTCGTCGACCAGCACCATCGCGCCGTTTTCCTTGGCGATGCGGACCATCTCTTTCAGCGGGGCGACATCGCCCATCATCGAATAGACGCCTTCGAGTACCACCAGCTTGCCCGCGCCTTCGGGGATGCGCTTGAGGCGCTTCTCCAGCGCTTCGATGTCATTGTGCTTGAACGGCACGACTTCGGCGCGGCCCATCGCGCAGCCATCATAGATCGAGGCGTGGCTGTCGATATCGAGGATGATGTAGTCGCCCTTGCCCGCGAGCGTCGAAATGATTCCGAGGTTGGCCTGGTATCCGGTCGAGAACACCATGGCGTGGTCCATGGCGTAGAATTCGCGCAACGCGGCCTCGACATCCCGGTGATCGCGGAAGGTGCCGTTGAGCACGCGGCTGCCGGTGGTGCCCGCGCCGAAACCCTCCATCGCGCGCTTGCCGGCCTCGATCACGTCGGGATCGAAGGTCATGCCCATGTAGTTATAGGTGCCCAGCAGGATCGTGTCGCGCCCGTTGCAGATCGCGCGGGTGGGCGAGAGCACCTGCTCCATCACCAAGTTGAAGGGATCCTCCACTCCCGCGGCGAGAAGCGTCTCGCGGGTCTGGATAATGGGATCGAACTTCGACAGCAGGTCGACAGGTTCCGCGGTGGTCATGGACTCGCTCATGGAAGGCGCCATTATCAGCTATCCTGCAGCTTGTGGACTGCCGCGACGAGCTGACCCCAAGTTTCGATCTCGGCCTGCTGGTTCATGCTAATGATCACATCGAATTCGTCTTCGATCTCGGCGACGAAATCCATCACCGTCAGGCTGTCGAATTCGAGATCGCCGGCGAAGGTGGTCGAATCCGCGATTGCGACACCCTTCTTGTTGAAGGGTTCGATCAGAGTGCGGATGGCGGTGTCGACTTCGGCGGGCGTCATTGGCGGGCGGTGCTTTCGTTGCATCGGTTGTCGGGCAGGGCTTGCCACGGTATTACGGCCGCAAAGCGGCGGATGATGCAGCTTGTCAAGTTTTCGCCGCGCCAGGGGGGTGCGGCGCGGCTTATCCGGGGGGATATGATGGCTGAAAATCAAACACAGGCTGAACCGCCCAAGGCGGCCCCATCAATGCCTTCGCCCTCGGGCTATTCCAACCACGCCATCCACCTCGTGCGAACGAGCCAACAGATCAATCTGGCGCTTAGCCAGATGGCCGACACCAAGGCCTCGATCCTAATGGGGGCCACGTTCCTGGTCTTCACCATATCGGTCGGACAGGCCACCAATGGAACCTTGCCATTGTCGCTTGGCCTGCTGGCACTGTTTGCTTTTATCTCCGCCATGTGCGCGGTCTTTGCGGTCCTGCCATCGGTCAGCAGTCCGACATCAGCCAGGCTCAATGACGGCAAGCCCAACAAGCTGTTCTTCGGCTATTTCACCCACATGGAGGAGAGCGAGTGGGTCGACAGCATTCTGTCAGAACTGCACGCCGACGAGACCGTTTTCCGCACCATGCTTCACGACGTCTACCAGAACGGGCAGGTGCTACAGCGCAAGAAGTACAAGTTCCTCGCTTACGCCTACAAAAGCTTCATGATCGGCCTGTGCCTGACTGCGATCACTTTTGTGATCGAATACGGGATCAAGTTTGCCTGAAGATCAATTTCTCAGCCGGATCCGGAAATCCCTCTGCTGGGCTTCGCACTGATCGGCATAGGCTGCGACCACGGCGCGCGGCACCCGCGACTGGAATGCGCCGGGGCTAAGGCCGTAGAGCCCCTGGAGATAGGCCCGGTCGAAATCTGTCAGCGACCGGGGCGCCGTCTCCGGACCGTCGGCGAACAGGGTCAGCATCGAGGGCAGATCGACGTCGCCGAAATCGATCTGGCGGCGCGGCATGCCGAGGATGTGGAGCGCGGCATGATCGGCGATTTGTTCCAGCGTGGCGCCGCCCAGTTTTCTTGCATCATCCATCACCACGGTCAGAGCCTTGGGACGATAGGTGGCTGCCGACGTGCGTGACGCCGCGGGGTTCTGCGAGACCGCAAGTCCGAGGTCGTTGAGCGTCACGCCTTGCGCGCTCATCGTGGAAACTACGCTCCACCACACCACAGGCTGACCCGCGCGCACCTCGTTTTCGATCCGGCGGGTGTGCACGTCGCGGAAGGGCAGGACCCCGACAGGATCGAGCCGCTTGCTCACCAGCCGCTTGTACATCCGTTCCGGATCATCGACCACGATCACCACCGCATTGGCGCGGCATCCAGCCCGCGGCTCCCCGAGATCCACCTAGCGCGAGGTGGCAAGGATGCGCTCGGCCACGAACCGGCCCTGATCCGCTTCCAGCCCTGCAACCTCAAGGCACAGCGGCTCAAAGAAGCGCGGCATGGATTCGAACACGCTGAGACGCTCGGTCATGTCCCGCAGATTGTCCTTGAACGCCTCCCTTGCGATCTCGCGCTGGCCGAGAACCTCGATCTCGCTCGGGTTATCCGGGGATCGCTCTTCGCCCGGTGGCTGGGCGCTGACCCCTGCAGGACAGGCTAGAATGGCCGCAACTAACACGAACACCATTGCGCCCTACTGCGCATAGAACCTCCGTTTAACGGGCTGCTTTCACGACAGGTCTGTTCGAATCCTCGTCATGAATGGCCAGTTAATTCAAGGCTGCGCTAGAGCAGCGCGTTCACAGCCGACATGAATGGCCCGATCGATACGGGCTTCGACAAATATCCTTCTGCCCCCGCCGCGCGGATGCGCTCTTCGTCGCCTTTGGCAGCAAAGGCCGTCACCGCCAGCACCGGAATCGCTGAAAGGCTGCGGTCGCGCTTGGCGGCCTCGATCAGATCGACCCCCGAGACGCCGCCGAGCTGGATGTCCATAATGATAAGATCGGGCACCATCGCCCGCGCTGTTGCCAGCACGAGGCTGCCATCGGCCACCGGTTCGACCTCGAACCCGTTCGCGCGCAGGACATCGCAGAACAATTTCCGGTTGAGGTCATTATCCTCGACAACCATTATCCGTTTTGTCACTGCTCGCCCCGAATTCGCCCGAGACCCCGATTACCCCTCCCTAGAGGACAGGACAATCCCGCTTCCCGAAGATCCCGCCATCGACGGCCCGTCCGCCAGCCCGCAGATGCTGGCGCTGGCGGCGCTCGGCTGGGTGCTGGATAGCGAGGAGCGTGGCGCGCGATATCTCGACATCACAGGGCTTGATCCTGAAACCCTGCGTGCCGGGCTGGGCGATCCGATGATCCTCGCTTCCGCGCTCGAATTTCTCGC
>JBKDUW010000129.1:0-8130 GCA_046339235.1 Erythrobacteraceae bacterium
GGGCGCAATGGCCTGCGCGATGGTGCCGGCTTCTACGATTGGTCCGGGATCGATGCTGGCGAATACCGGCAGAAGCGTCTTGGAGCGTTCGTTTCTTTGCTCAAGGCCCTCGATCTAGCGCCGAAAGGACAGATGCCATGAGTGCAGAAGCGAATGGCTGGACCCGCGACGAAATGGCTGCCCGCGCGGCGCAGGAGCTGCAGGACGGCTATTACGTCAATCTCGGCATCGGCATCCCGACGCTGGTCGCCAACCATATCCCTGAAGGCATGCATGTCACGCTGCAGAGCGAGAACGGCATGCTCGGCATCGGCCCTTTCCCCTATGCGGGCGAAGAAGACGCCGACCTGATCAATGCCGGCAAGCAGACCATCAGCGAACTGCCGCACAGCGCCTATTTCGACAGCGCCACGAGCTTTGCGATGATCCGCGGCGGGCATATCGACCTGACCGTGCTGGGCGCGATGGAAGTGGCGGAGAACGGCGACATCGCCAACTGGATGGTGCCCGGCAAGATGATAAAGGGCATGGGCGGAGCGATGGACCTCGTCGCCGGGGTCAAGAAGATCATCGTGGTGATGGAACACAACGCCAAGGACGGCAGCCCCAAGTTCATCCCCGAATGCACCCTGCCGCTGACCGGCCGCAACGTGGTCGACATGATCATCACCGACCTTGCCGTGTTCCACCGCCCAGATCACGCCAGCCCGTTCTGCCTGATCGAACTGGCACCCGGCGTCTCCGAAAAGCAGATCGCGGCCAAGACAGCTGCGCGGTACGATGTGGGGGTCGGGTAGTTGCGCATAAATGATTGGCACGGCCGCATAGGTCACAAACGTTGTAAGCGCCCCGAACGTAATTATAGTTTCACTTGAAACTACTGCAGAGGAGATCTCTATGTCCGACCTGTTCGAGAATCCCATCGGCCTCGACGGCTTCGAATTCGTCGAGTTCTGCGCGCCGGAAAAGGGCGTGATCGAACCGGTGTTCCAGGCAATGGGTTTTTCCCTTGTCGCAAGGCACCGCTCGAAGGATGTCGACCTGTGGCGCCAGGGCCAGATCAACCTCATCCTGAACTACGAGCCGAAGAGTGCCGCGTGGTATTTCGCCCGCGAACACGGTCCCTCCGCCTGTGGCATGGGTTTCCGTGTCCGCGACGCGCGCAAGGCCTATGCCGAACTCATCGAGCGCGGTGCCGAACCGGTTGCAGTCCAGACCGGCCCGATGGAACTGCACATCCCGGCAATACGAGGCATCGGCGGCGCAATCGTCTACCTGATCGACCGCTACGAGGACGCAGAAGGCAACGGCCTGTCGATCTACGACATCGATTTCGAGTATCTTCCGGGCGTGGAGAAGCACCCGGTCGGCGCGGGCTTCAACGTGATCGATCACCTCACGCACAACGTCTACAACGGCCGCATGAAGTACTGGGCGGACTATTACGAGACCCTCTTCAACTTCCGCGAGATCCGCTTCTTCGACATCAAGGGTGAGTACACCGGCCTCACCTCCAAGGCACTGACCGCACCCGACGGCAAGATCCGCATCCCGCTCAATGAAGAAGGCGAAGGCGGAAAAGGCCAGATCGAGGAGTTCCTCAAGGAATTCAACGGTGAAGGCATCCAGCACATCGCGCTGATCTGCGACGACCTGGTCCAGTGCTGGGACAACCTCAAGCAGCTCGGCGTGCCGTTCATGACCGCGCCGCCGGAAACCTATTACGAAATGCTCGACGAGCGCCTGCCCGGCCACGGCGAAGACGCCGACCAACTCAAGATGCGCGGCATCCTGCTCGACGGAACGACTGAAGGCGGCCAGCCCCGTCTGCTGCTGCAGATCTTCGCCGAAGCGCAGGTTGGCCCGGTGTTCTTCGAGTTCATCCAGCGCAAGGGTGACGAAGGCTTCGGTGAAGGCAACTTTAAGGCCCTGTTCGAAAGCATGGAGCGCGACCAGATCAAGCGCGGCGCGCTCAAGGTCGATGAAGTGGAGCCGGTCGAATGAATGCGCATCCGGTCAAGCTCGGCGGCATCCACCACACCGCCTATCGGTGCAAGGACGCGAAAGAGACCGTCGACTGGTACGGCAAGGTCCTCGGCATGGACTACACCACCGCCTTTGCGGAAGACCATGTCCCTTCGACCGGTGCCTACGATCCTTACATGCATGTCTTCCTCGACGCGGGGAACGGCAATGTGCTGTCATTCTTCGAACTGCCCAACCAGCCCGAAATGGGCCGCGACGAGAACACCCCGGAGTGGGTCCAGCACCTCGCGTTTCGCGTTGCCAGCGAAGAGGAGCTGCTTGCTGCGAAGGACCATGTCGAAGGACTTGGCATCGAGGTTCTCGGCCCGACCCATCACGGCATCTTCAAGTCGATCTATTTCTTTGATCCCAACGGCTACCGGGTGGAACTGGCGACAGACATTGGCACCGACGAGCAATACGCCGAGCTGAAGCGTGTCGCACCGCTGATGCTCGATGAATGGAGCGAGACCAAAAAGGCGCCGCAGCATGCCGCTTGGCTCCACGAAATTGCGCGCCAAGAGCATGGGTTGGACAAATGAAACTCGCCACGCTCAAGGACGGCACGCGCGACGGCAAACTCGTCGTCGTCTCGAAGGACCTCACCCGCTATTGCGCGGCGGACAATATCGCCCCGACTTTGCAGGCCGCACTCGATGATTGGGTTGATATCGCACCCAAGCTTGAGGTGCTCGCTACTGATGTTGAACTCGAAGCGGTGCCGTGCGAGCGCTTCCACGAGCGGGAGGCGCATTCGCCGCTCCCGCGCGCCTATCAATGGGCCGACGGATCGGCCTACATCAATCACGTCGAACTGGTGCGCAAGGCGCGCGACGCCGAGGTGCCCGAAAGCTTTTATCACGATCCTCTCATGTATCAGGGCGGCAGCGACAGCTTCCTCGCTCCGCGCGAGGACATCCCGCTGGGCGATGTGGCCTGGGGCTGCGATATGGAAGGCGAGATCGCGGTCATCACCGATGATGTGCCGATGGGTGTCAGCACCGAGGATGCCGCCGGCCACATCAAGCTGGTCATGCTGGTCAACGACGTGTCGCTGCGCGGCCTGATCCCGGGCGAACTTTCCAAGGGGTTCGGCTTCTTCCAGTCCAAGCCCGCCAGCGCCTTCTCGCCCGTCGCGGTGACGCCTGACGAACTGGGCGATGCGTGGCAGGACAGCCTCGTTCACCTGCCGCTGATGGTCGATTACAATGGCGCAGCGTTCGGCCGCGCCGAGGTAGGCGTCGATGCGACCTTCAACATGGCGCAGCTCGTCGCGCACGCGGCCAAGACGCGCAAGCTCGCCGCGGGTACGATCATCGGCTCGGGCACGATAAGCAACAAGGGCGAAGATGGCGGACCGGGCAAGCCGGTCAGCGAGGGCGGGCTCGGCTATAGCTGCATTGCGGAGATCCGCATGATCGAGACGATCTACGAGGGTTCGCCCAAGACCCGCTTCATGCGCCCCGGCGATACGGTGCGGGTCGAAATGCGCGACAAGGACAACCACTCGATCTTCGGCGCAATCGAACAGTCGGTGGTAGAGGTCTAAGTGGATCCCAATGCTGCAAACGAAGGATAAGGCTAGAGCCCGATGACCAAATTCAACGCAATCATCGCAAGAGAAGTGGACAAACGTTCGCAAGGCACGCTCGAAGAGCTGACCCTGGACGACCTCCCCGATCGGGACGTGCTGGTCCAGATCGATTACTCCTCGCTCAACTACAAGGATGCGCTCGCGGTATCCGGGCGCGGGAAGATTTGCCGTACCATGCCTATGGTCTGCGGCATCGACCTTGCAGGAACGGTGGTCGAATCCGCCAATCCGGACTGGAAAAGTGGCGACCGGGTCGTGGTCAATGGCTTCGGGATGTCGGAAACGGTCTGGGGCGGATATTCGCAATACCAGCGCGTCGCTTCCGAATGGCTGGTTCGCCTTCCTCAAGCTTTCAGCTTCGAGCAGGCGATGGCCATCGGTACTGCCGGATACACATCCATGCTCTGCGTCCACGCCTTGCAAGATCATGGCGTTGAACCCGGCGATGGCCAGGTGTGCGTGACCGGTGCCAGCGGCGGTGTCGGTTCGGTCGCATTGTTGCTGCTGGCAAAGCTCGGCTACAACGCTGTCGCAGTCAGCGGTCGACCATCGATGGAGCCATACCTCCGCGAACTGGGCGCGGTTGACGTGATCGACCGTGCCGAACTCGATCGCGATCCCCGCCCGCTCGAAAAGGAACTCTACGTTGCCGGGGTCGATTGTGTCGGTAGCAAGACCCTCGCCACTCTGCTCGCCCAGACCCGCTATGAAGGGATCGTCGCGGCCTGCGGGTTGGCGGGGGGCGCCGACCTTCCCGCCACCGTCATGCCCTTCATCCTGCGCGGTGTGACCCTGCGCGGGATCGACTCGGTCATGGCTGCGCAAGCGCGGCGCCAGCGCGCGTGGGACGATCTTGCAAGGCTGGTCGATCCGGCGCATCTGGCCGATGTGTTTGAGGTTCGGCCCATGTCGCAGATTCCAGAGCTCGCGAGCGAGCTGCTCGACGGCAAATTGCGCGGCCGCGTCGTTATCGACGTGAATGCCTGATGGGAGTGGGCACGGCATGACACGCGGCGTCGCAATCGCCGGTTGGAGCGCACTGCGGGTCGGCAAGTACATGCCGGGGGCTGGTGCAAGCGGCGGAACGAACGAGGCGGATCGGTTCTTCCCGGTAATCCGTGATGCGCTCGCAATGGCCGGGATCGCCCCGAGCGATGTCGGTGCTGCTCTCTATGCGGCTGCACCCGAATCCGACCAGCTCGGACTGCCGGTTTACATGTCAGCTCGCATGGGATTGCAATGCCGCAGCATGCTCGCTGAGGTGGGGATCATGGGCATCACCGGCGGACTCGCATTCGACATGGCCGCCGCCGAAATCCAGCTTGGGCGCGCCGACTATGCACTTGCACTGGGCTTATCCTATCAGACCGGACAACGCGCACCGGTGCTGATGGAAAAAGGCAACCGCGTCGTCGGTGACGTCAATTTCCAGTCGGTCTTCGGCGTAACCCCTATCAGCTGGTACGGCATGGATGCGCATCGATACCTGCATGAGACCGGACAAAGTCGCCGCGATCTCGCCGCCATCGCTATCAAATCCCGCGAATTCGCACGGCACAATCCGCTGGCCCAGTTCCAGTCACCCTTGGAAGTTGCCGATGTGCTCGAAGCCCCGATGGTGGTCGATCCGCTCGGTCTCTACGACGTACCGCAGGGGGGGGACGGTGCCGTGTGCCTGGTGCTGGCAAGAGAAGATCTGGTCGCAGATCGGGGCTCGCCCTATGCCCGGCTGGCGGGGCGCGGTTTTCGCCACGACGGCCTCTTCCAGATGGGCGACCGCGCACATGACATGACCGACTTTCCCGCAGCGCGCGCTGCAGTATCCGATTGCCTCGGTGATGCTTCAACAACACTGGACGATGTCGACCTGTTCGAGCTCTACGCGCCCTGCACCATCACCGAAGCCCTGGTGACAGAGGCAATTGGTCTGTTCCCTCGCGGCGAAGGCTGCAGGGCAGCGCGAGACGGCACTAGCGGCCCAGGAGGTGCGCGGCCGGTCAACACGTCGGGCGGTTGCCTTGCTCGCGGGCATCCGCCGTCCCTAACGGGGCTGTACGGCCTGATCGAATGCGCCGAGCAGGTGACAGGGCGAGCCGGGGATCGACAGGTCAGCGGTGCGCGGCGTGCTTTGAGCACTTGTGAGGGAGGCAATTACAACCTGGCGCTGGCTCACATCATCGAAAGAAGCGAGCCATGATCCGCATCATAGATCGCCAGGGCAATGCGCCAAAGTTGCCGAAGGAAAGTCAACTAACCCGCTGGTTCTGGCAAGGCCTCGGCGAAGGACTGTTTCAGTCGACGCGTTGCCGCAAATGCGGCCGTATCAGCTTTCCGCCCCGTCCCGATTGCCCGAGCTGCCTTGCCAGCGACATGGAATGGACGCCGCTCACGCCAAGAGGTAAGGTTTATACCTCGACCCTTATCCGAGCAGTGCCGACACCATTCATCGAATCCGCACCGCTCCCGGTCGGAGTCATCGACCTCGACGATGGCGTTCGCCTGCTCTGCTGGCTGGTAGAAGGAGCGGGTCGCCTGCCATTGGGCTCTACTGTAGAAATCGTCGCGCTAAGTTACGAAGACGGTTGTCTGTTTGGAGCCGCGCCAGTGGCCTGAGCAAGCAACTGACTCCCGGCTTGCGACCTTGAAAAATCGGCTCCGCTCACTCTTTGGTGAACTGTGCGCTGCTACCCAACCTTGGACCACTCGGGTCTGGAGTTTTCCGGCTTTTTGCACTGCTACCCAACCTCGGACCACGCGGGTCTAGAGTTTTCCGCCTTTCCCAGATCCGGTGGGCTGGTCTCACCGGCTGAGTTTGCCAGCATGATCGGGGGGATATTCCCGATCGCGCTGTGCGGTTGCTCTTCGTTTAAGTTGTCAATGGACACCCAGTTTTACGAGTTAAGGCGACACCCAGTGTTACGAGGTGTCGGTTTATGACCGCGCGATGATTTCAGGGGGTGGGAGCATGCTCCCACCCCCTGAAATTTCGTCGCTGCTGTGTGGGGTGTTCAGGCTTTGAGGGCGGCCTCGAGGTCGCGCAGGCGATAACTGCGCCCCTTGATGTTGAGGACGTGGGCGCGGTGGAGCAGCCGGTCGAGGATGGCGGTGGCGAGGACCTCGTCACCGGCGAGCAGCTCGGTCCAGTCGCGGATGCTCTTGTTGGTGGTGATCATCATCGCGCCGCGGCCGTAGCGGTAGCTGACGAGGCGGAAGAACAGGCTGGCTTCCTCGCGGTTCAGCGGATCGTAGCCCATCTCGTCAATCAGCAGCAGCGCGCTCGACATGTACTTGCGCCCCTTGATCCTGGGCGGCGGCAGCTGGGCATCGTGGCGAAGCGCGGCCATGAGCTCGTCGAAGCGGTAGTACTGGACCGAGAACCCGAGCTGGACCGCGCGGATGCCGAGCGCGGCGAGCAGGTGCGACTTGCCCACGCCTGGCGGGCCCTGCAGCAGGACCACCTCGGCGTTGCGGATCCAGGTGCCGGTGGCGAGCGTATCGATGCGCGAGCGCTCGATCGCAGGCTGGAAGGCAAAATCGAAGTTCTCCAGCGTTTGTCCCGAGGGCAGCTTCGAGTTCTTGAGCATGACGCGCACCCGCCGCTCTTCGCGGCCGGCCAGCTCGGTCGTGAGCAGCCGGTCGAGAAAGACGTGCGCGCTGATCTCGTCGCGCACGGCCTCGCTCAGCAGATCCTCCAGCGCATCGGCGGCATGGCCGCAGGCCAGTTGCCCCAGCTTCTCGCGGGTGGCGTCGATATCGAGCCGGATCCTGGGTGCGTTCATCGGGCCACCTCCGCCAGACGGGCATAGAGCTCGAGGGAGCGATGCTGGACGCCACTGGCGGCGATCTCCTGCAGCTTGCGGCCCATCCGGCCAAGCGGCAGCGGCGGCATCACCCGGGACGTGCTCTCGCCCTCGAAATGGGCCGGATCGATGTTGATCAGCGTCTTGGTCCCGCGCGGGTGGATGGCGATAGCGTCGCAGTTCTTGAGACACATGACCTGACCAGACAGGCCGCGCACCTCGACATCCTGACGGATGAAGCGGAAAGGTACACTGTACTGACGCCCTTCGAAACTGACCATGCAGTCGTCGCCGACCCGGCGGCGGACAGCGACGTCGAATGGCTCGGGCAGCGTCTCGGGAAGACGGGTGAGAAGGCTGCGCTCCTGCTCCCAGGCTTGCGCTACCTTGGTGCCGGTCGCCGGGCAGCGCAGTTGGTCTGCGCGCTCGCTCATCCGCGCGTCGGTCCAGGCCTGCAGATCGGCCAGGCTGCCGAATACGCCGTTGTAGGGATCAAGGTACTCGCGGCAATCGCGGACCGAGCGCTCGACCTTGCCCTTCGCCCGGGGCTGACGAACCTGGCAGGCATCAACGTGGAAGTGCATCTGATCGGCAAAACGCCGGTAGGTCGGGTTGATCTCGCCCCAGGCGCCTGCGCCCTTCGACAGCGCCGTCTTCACGTTGTCGATGCGCATCACCGCGGCCACCCCGCCGAGACGCTGAAAACAGCCG
>JBKDUW010000130.1:0-3556 GCA_046339235.1 Erythrobacteraceae bacterium
TGCGCGGGCAGCGCGGCCCATGGCGGCGGCGGCGCGTTCACCGCTGGCATCGGCGGCTCTTCGTGCTTCGAGCACTTCGAGGAAGCTTGCGAGGCCTGCGCGGAAGCGTGTTTCTGCGAGGCTTGCGGCGCGGTTGAGCTGATCACGTTCTTTGACGGCGAGGCGTGCTTCGTCGTCGGCGGCGTTGATGAGGCCATAGGCGGCCTCGGCATCGCCGAGTGCCTGGAAGACTGCGCCGCGATAGGCGGCAAAGGCGGTGCGCTTGTCGGCGGCGGCAGCATCGATGCCGGCGCCCACGCGTCCGAAGTCGAGCAGCGGTCCGGCGATCCCGGCGGCGAGCGTGCCGACCAATGAGTCTGTGTCGAAGAAGTCTTCGGGGTCAAAGGCGAGCAGGCCGATCACCGCCGACAGGGTGATGCGCGGGAAGCGGGCGTGGGCGGCGGCGGCAAGCTCGGCATCGCTGGCGGCAAGATTGGCGGCGGCTGCGGCCACGTCGGGCCGGTTGGCGAGCAGTTCGGAGGGCAGCGCGGCCGGCGCGGCAGCCGGGGCGAGCGCGGGTGCGGCATTGGCAAGGGCCGTGCGCACGCGCGCGGCATTCTGCCCGGTCAAGGTCACCAGCCGGCCGATCAGGCGTACGCGTTCGCTTTCGAGCGCGGCAAGGCGCACGGCGGAGGAGCTGGCGGTTGCTTCGGCTCTGACCCGGTCAAAGCCCGGGGCGATCCCGGCGTCCTCGCGCACTTTGGCAAGGCCTGCAAGCTGCGTCGCGGCAGCGCCATCGGCTTCGATCGCGGCCGCGCGGGCATCGAGCACGCGCCAGTCAGTCACGCTCGCGGCGATCTCGGCGAGCAGCGCGATCCGCACGCCTTGCGCCTGCGCGGATGCGGCATCGATCCGGGCGAGGGCGGCGCGCTCCTGCGCCTTCAGCTGCCCGAAGATATCCGGGTCCCAGCTGGCGATGATGTTGGCACCGTAGGAGGTTTGTTCTTCGGGGATGAAGCCCTGCTGGCCTGCTGCGCCGAACTGCGCGGTGTTGATGCGGTTGCGGGTGACAGCGCCATCAGCGGTGATGTTGGGCAGGCGCTCGGCCCCGGCGCGGCGGGCCCCGGCCCGCGCGGCGTCGATCCGGGCGAGCGCTTCGGCAAGGCTCGGGGCATTGGCCAGCGCCGCCTCGGACAGCGTGGCGTAGGCCGGGTCGTCCTGCGGCATTAGCGCGGCAAGCTGCGTGCTGGAACCGGCTGGGGGACGGTAGAAGAAGCTCTCGGGCAACTCGGGCGCCGGCGTGGCGATCTCGGGTGCGGGCTGCATCGCGCAGGCGCCAAGCAGCAGGGGCAGCATCAGCGGCAGCAGCGCGGCCGTGGCAGCAAGGGACGGGCGGCGCATGGCCTCAGTTCCCCTTCTTGGCGGTTTCGGCCCTTGGCGCCGCCTTGGCCGGGATGAAGGCGTCGATCTGCTGACCGACCCGGAAAGCATCGCTTTCGGGCAGGGCATAGATCAGCTGCAGCACCCGCACATCGACGCGTTCGGCCGCAGAGTTGGTGAGCGAGCGCTTGGGCACCACCTGCGGCTCGGCACGCACGAAGGTGGCGTTGACGTGGAGTTCGGCCGCGCCGCGCGGGGAGATCACCGCCGGCTCGCCCAGTGCCACGCGGGCGACCTCGTTCTCGTCGATATCGACGCGCACGTGGAGCGGGTTGGTCTCGCCCATCTGGATAAAGGGCTGGCTATTGCCGCCGCCCTGGGTGGCGACACATTCGCCCGGGCGGATGTTGACGGCCAGGATCTCGCCCGCAATCGGCGCGCGCACCACGAGGCGTTCGATTTCGGTGCGCGCTGTGGCCGCTGCGGCCTCGGCGGCAGCCAGGCGGGCCTTGGCAAGGCCGATGCGACTGGTGGCGGCGGCTTCCTCGCCCTCGGCGCGGATCACTTCGGCGCGGCTGACGGCGGCGGGATCGGCCAGGCTGCGGTAGAGATCGAGCTGTTTGCGAGCGGTGCGCTGGGCTGTCATCGCCTCGGTGATGGCGGCGCGCGCTTCGTCGATCGCGGCGCTGGCCTGATCGAGGCTCGCACGCGCGGCGCGGGCATCGACGGTGAACAGCACTGCGCCCTTGCTTACCCGGTCACCCGGACGCACCTCGACATCGGTGACAAGGCCTGACAGCGCCGAGCCGATATCGATCACCTCGCTCGCCGGTTCGACGATCCCGGCGCCGGCCACGCGCGGTGCGTTGGCGAGATCGCCGACCGCCTTGGGCGGCTGCTCGTCAGGGTCGCTGGTCGAGCGGTCAGGCAGGCCGACAAAGATCAGCCAGGCCGCGAACGCGACCCCGATCAGCGCGGCAATCGGCAGGATCTGGCGGGCAAAGCTCACGTTGCGCAGCATGATGTCCTCGGGCTTTTCGAGAGGGAGGGGAGAGGGGTGCGGGGGGCATCAGTGACCATCGGGCATGTCCTTGCCGTCATGGGTAATGCGGCCGTCCTCGAGCACGATGATGCGATCGGCGAGATCGAAGATGCGATTGTCGTGGGTGACGATGATGCAGGCGCGGTCCGGCGCAACGGCGACTTCGCGCAGCAGGTCCATCACCCGGCGTCCGGAACTGGCATCGAGCGCGGCGGTCGGCTCGTCGCACACCACCAGGCGCGGCTGGTGAACCAGCGCGCGGGCGATCGCGACGCGCTGCTGCTGCCCGCCCGACAGCTGGCGCGGCAGCTTGTCCGCCTGATTGCCGATATTGAGCTTGTCGAGCAGCACCTTGGCCCGCTCGCGCGCTTCGGCGATGGGCACGCCTTGCGCGATCAGCGGCACGGCGGCGTTGGCGGCGACATCGATCGAGGGGATGAGGTTGTACTGCTGGAAGATGAAGCCGATATTCTTGAGGCGGAAATTGACCAGCTGCGTGTCGGTCAGGCTGTAGATGTCGGTGCCGAACACGCGCACCTCGCCCTCGGTCGGGTAGAGGATGCCGCACATGATCGAGATCAGTGTGGTCTTGCCCGAACCGCTTTCGCCCACGACATAGGTCATCTCGCCCGAACGGATGTCGGTATCGATCCCGTGCAGCACGCGGATGGTGCTCTGCCCGGCTTCGAAATCGCGGGAAATCCCGCGCGCGCAGATCGCCGCTTCGGGCGCGCAGCCGCCGATGGCACGGGTGTCCATGATGCCCGGTTTGGTCAAAGAAACCACGCTCACCGGAACACCGACGCCGGTTCGGTTTTCAACACGCTGCGGATCGCGATCAGACCCGTGATCGCAAGGATAATGACCACCGCAACCAGGCTGATCAGCGGAATCTGCCAGGGGATATAGAAGCCCTTGAATTGGGGCACGCCAGAGAACCCCCAGATAAACGCCACGGTGCCGATGACGCCGAGCGCGTAGCCGATCATGCCAACCAACCCGGCCTGCGCGGCAACCATGCCCATGATCTTGTTGTTGGTGACCCCGATCGCTTTCAGCGCGCCGAACTGTTTGATGTTGTCGCGCAGGAACAGGCTGAAGGTCAGGCCGACGATGGCAATGCCCACCACAAAGCCCAAAAACACGGTGATCCCG
>JBKDUW010000131.1:0-3556 GCA_046339235.1 Erythrobacteraceae bacterium
GTGAGGATATAGCGCGCGCGCTTGCCCTCGGGCGGATCGCGCCGGATTAGCCCTGCTTCCTGCATGATCGCGAGCCGCGAGGTCAGCGCGGCGCGGTTGATGCCGAGCCGCTCGACGAATTCCTCGAACCGCTCGGCCCCCAGAAAGGCATCGCGCAAAATCAGCAATACCCAGCGATCGCCGAGCACGCGGGCAGCACGGGCAATCGGGCACGGAGCGCGCGAGGGGGTGTAGGTCTTCATGGGTCTGATTATCAGACTTGCGTGCCTCGATGGCAAGCGGCATAATATCTGTATTGCAGACTTTATAGGAGCACGCCCATGCCCGACTCGCCCGCAGCCCGATTCGCCTCACCCGAAGCAGCCGTCGAATATATGAAGCGCGTCGCCGTCGGCCGTTCGGGCTTTTCCAGATGGCTCGATGTCGAGCCGATCACGGTGTGGGAAGGGACAAGCGAACTGCTGCTCGAACTGCGGCCCGAAATGACCCAGCACCATGGCTTTGCCCACGGCGCGATCGTCGGGCTGATGGCGGACAATGCCTGCGCGTGGGCCGGGGCCTCGGTGGCGGGGGATGTGGTGACCGGCGGCTACAGCATCGACTTCCTGCGCCCGGCCAAGGGCGAACGGCTGCGCGCGCGTGGCACCGTCATCAAGGCGGGCAAGCGGCAGGTGGTGGTGCGCGCCGATGTCTGGGCGGAGAGCGACGGGGCCGTGCCGGTGCACGTCGCAGCGGCGCAGGCGACGATTGTCCCCACCGGGATCGTGCCGTGAACTGCGGCGACTAGGCGTTTCGGGCGCGCAGTGATATTCCTTGCCGCATGGACGGGGCAATCATCACACTCATCGCGGCGAATATCGCCTTTGTCGGCACGCATTTCGCTATGTCTCACCCCTTGCGCGCACCGATGGTGAAGGCGTTGGGCGCCGGCGGGTTCACCGCGGCTTACAGCCTCGTGAGCCTTGCCACGCTCGGCTGGGTCGCCTTCGCCTTCAAGGCCGCGCCGCCTGCCGATTTGCCGGGTTCGGGCGAGGTGGGCTGGGTGATCGCCTCGCTGCTCACCTTGCTCGCGATGATCCTGCTGGCGGGCTCCTTCATCGGCAATCCCGCCCTGCCGACACCGATGGCCGACGCACAGGCGCGCGCCGAGCCCAAGGGCGTATTCATCGTCACCCGCCACCCGATGATGTGGGCAATCGGCCTGTGGGCGGCCTCGCATATCATCCTGTTCTGGAGCATCCGCACGCTGGTGACGGCCGCCGCGATGGGCGTGCTCGCACTGGTCGGCGCGAAGCTGCAGGACGCCAAGAAGGAAGCGCTGATGGGCGCGGCCTGGGCGGAATGGGAAAGCAAGACCAGCTATTGGCCGCGCTGGGGCAAGCTCTTCGGCGTCGGCGCGGTGCCGCTACTTGGCGGCACGGCGATGTGGCTCGCCGGAAGCTGGCTGCACCTGTGGATGGCAGGCATCCCGGCAGGCGTGTGGGAGTGGCTCTAGAGACCTTGCGCCTCTAGCCACGCGATCTGCGCGGATTGCACGGCGGGATCGAACGACAAGCCGTGCCCCTCACCCTTGAATGTCTGCAACGTCGCTTTCGGCGCGGCTTCGGCAAGCGCTCTGCCTTGTGCATAGGGGACCACGGTATCGGCGGTTCCGTGCTGCACCAGCACCGGCAACTTTAGTGATCTGATCTTGGCCAGATTGTCGAACCGGTCGCGCAGCAGCAGGTCGGTCGGCACCCACACCAAACGCTCATGCACCACATCAGCCAGCCCCGTGAAGGGCGCGCTGAGGATCAGCGCGGCTGGCGAGAATTCGCGCGCCATTTGCGTTGCGGTGCCTGATCCGATCGAATTGCCGACCACTATCGTGCGCGATGTCGGGATGCCTTTCGCACCGAGAAACGCCCTTGCCGCGCGCCCGTCGCGATAAAAACCGACCTCCGACGGCGTGCCGCGATTGCCGCCATAGCCGCGATATTCGACCAGCAGCACGCCGTAGCTTTTGGCGGCAAGGGCCCGTGTTTCGGCCGTCGCCCCCGCGAGCGAACCGGCATTGCCGTGGAAATATAGGATGGTTGGCTTGCCCGCCGCGGGTTCGCGCCAATGCGCCCGCAAATGCTGGCCGTCAGTTGTTCTCAGCGTCACCGGCAGAAAACCGGGCGCGGCAGCGTGGCGTGCCTGCGGGGCAGGGTAGATCAAACGGGACTGCGCAAAATAGAGTCCGGCAAGCGCGGCAAGGTAGGCAAAGGCCAGCGCGGTGGCAGCCCAGAGCGCGCGCTTGGCCACCTTTTAATCGCCCTTGAACACGGCGCTTCGCTTCTCGATCAGCGCGGCGATGCCCTCGGCGTGATCGGCGGTGGTGTGCATCATCGCCTGCGTGTTCGCCGCCATTTCCAGAGCGCTGTCATAACTGACCTGCTGGCCCTGCCGCAGCAGCATCTTCGACTGGCGCAGCGAATGGGGCGGCATGGCGGCGATCTTGGCCGCCAGCGCGCGCGCCTCGTCCATCAGCGCTTCGGGGGCGACGACCCGGCTGACCAGCCCCCAGTCCTTCGCGGTCGCCGCGTCGATCACATCGCCGGTGTAGAACAATTCCGCCGCGCGGCTCATCCCGATCACGCGCGGCAGGATCCAGGTGCCGCCATCGCCGGGGATGATGCCGAGCTTGAGGAAGGTCACGCCGAACTTGGCGTTCTCGCTGGCAATGCGGATATCGGCGAGGCAGGCGACATCACATCCGAGGCCGATCGCGGGGCCGTTGACCGCCGCGATCACCGGCACGCGCAGGCCATACAGCGCGCGCAGCATCAGGTGGATATTGTCGCGATAGCCGTCCGAAATCGCGGGCGCGGTGCCGCCGAAGGTGCCGGTCTTGTGCTGCATCGCCTTGATATCGCCGCCTGCGCTGAAGGCCCGCCCGGCGCCGGTCAGGATCACCACCCGGCATTCCATGTCTCGGTTGATCGCATTCGCCACCCGCACAAACTCATCCCCGTCGCCCGGCGCGCCAAGCGGGTTCATGGTCTCCGCCCGGTCGAGCGTGAGAATGGTGACGGGCCCTTCGCGGGTAATCTGGATCAGGGACATAAGACCTTGCACTTTTGCGACAATCAATTCAGCCTTTGTATAGGCTCGGGCCCGCAAGAGGGGAACAAAGGATCGCCAGGCCCAACCTTGCCTTTTTGACAGTCTCGCAGCCGCTGCTCAGCGCCGCCCTCGCGGTGCCGGGCGTGCCGGCGCTGCCTCCAGCTGATTACCAGGTGGCTGCGCTCACATGGTCGCTGCAAGCCGAGGCCCAGACGCAGCCGGCCGCGCAAGGCGAGGCTCCGCCCGAGGACGATAGCGGCGAGATCGTGGTCGAAGGCGAATATGGCCCGCCCGCAGGCGACCCGGCCGAGAAACTCAACGCGACAAGCTATCGCATCACCCAGGCGGTTGACGGCGCGGTGATCGAGCCGATGGCCTATGCCTATCGCGACGGGCTCCCCGAGCCGATCCGCGACGGCCTCGGCAATGTCGTGCGCAATCTCGGCGAGCCGAGCAATGCGCTCAATTT
>JBKDUW010000132.1:0-22323 GCA_046339235.1 Erythrobacteraceae bacterium
GGCCCCTACGCCGCCCCCGGCACCCCAACGCGTGCTGGTCGTGCTGGCCCAGCCGGACGACGAATGGACCATGGCCCCCGCCATCGCCGCCATGGCGCGGCAGGGCAGCCGCGTGCGGCTGGTCTATGCGACGCCTGGGGACGCCGGACCGGGCTTCTCCGGCCTGCCGAAGGGCGAGGCGCTTGGTGCGGTCCGCCGCGGCGAGGCGGAGTGCTCGGGCAAGACGCTCGGAGTGGCCGAGGTGATCCATCTCGGCTTCGGCGACGGCAAGCTGGCAGAGCACGTGCGCGATGGCTCGCTGGCCAAGGCGCTGCAGGGCCACATTGCGCAGGCCGATCTGGTGCTGACCTGGGGGCCGGACGGGGGCTATGGCCACGCCGATCACCGTCTCGCCCACGCCATCACCACCCAGATCGCGCAGGGGCAGCGTGCCGATGTTCGCCCGCGCGTGCTCTTTGTCGGCCTCCCGCTCGGCAGCATCGCCGCGCTCCCGCCGCTCGCCGATTGGGCCGAGACTGACCCCGCGCTGCTGACCGCCTCGATCGCCTACACGCCGGCCGATCTTGCCGCTGCCGCGCAGGCGACCGCTTGCCATGTGACCCAGTTCGACCAAGCCACCCGCACCGCCATGGCGGCGGCTTTTGATGCCACCATCTGGCGCGGGCGCGTGCATTTCCGCCCCGCCTTCTAGCGCGCCTTCCGAACCGCTCGACGAACCGCCCTCCACACTCGTGGAAAAGCGCGCCTAGCGGGCCTCCCGCAGTTGGGTTTCGTGTGCCGAGCGCCTATATGATCGGCATGAACGACACCAATTCCCAAGCTTCTGGCCAGACCTCCGAAAAACTGCCCAACGCCAACGAGTATGGCGCGGATTCGATCAAGGTTCTCAAAGGCCTCGATGCGGTGCGCAAGCGCCCGGGGATGTATATCGGCGATACCGACGACGGATCGGGCCTGCACCACATGGTGTTCGAAGTCTCGGACAATGCCATCGACGAGGCGTTGGCGGGGCATTGCGACCTCGTTCTGATCGAATTGAACCCCGATGGCTCGGTTTCGGTGGAAGATAACGGGCGCGGCATTCCCACCGGCATGCACACCGAAGAAGGCGTGTCGGCGGCCGAGGTGATCATGACCCAGCTGCACGCGGGCGGGAAGTTCGAGAACACCTCGGACGACAACGCCTACAAGGTCTCGGGCGGCTTGCACGGTGTCGGCGTTTCGGTGGTCAACGCCCTGTCCGAATGGCTCGAACTCACCATCTGGCGCGAAGGCAAGGAGCACTGGATGCGGTTCGCCCGCGGCGATGCCGTCGCGCCGCTGATCGTCAAGGGCGATGCGCCGGCCGGCAAGAAGGGCACCCGCGTGACCTTCAAGGCCAGCTACGACACCTTCAAGAACGTCACCGAATTCGATTTCGAGAAGCTCGAACACCGTTACCGCGAGCTGGCGTTCCTCAATTCGGGCGTGCGCATCAAGCTGCGCGATCTGCGCCACGAGGAAGTGCTTGAACACGATCTCTATTTCGAGGGCGGGATCGCCGCCTTCGTCAAATATCTCGATCGCAACAAGCAGCCGCTGGTGGGCGAGCCGATCTCGGTCTCGGCCGAGAAGGACGGGATCGGTATCGACGTCGCATTGGAATGGAACGATTCCTACTACGAGAACGTGCTCGCCTTCACTAACAACATCCCCCAGCGCGACGGCGGCACGCACCTCGCGGCCTTCCGCGCCGCGCTGACCCGCACGCTCAACAATTACGCCGAGCGTTCGGGGATGCTGAAAAAGGAAAAGGTCAGCCTTTCGGGCGAGGATATGCGCGAAGGCCTGACCGCCATCGTCAGCGTCAAGCTGCCGGACCCCAAGTTCTCCAGCCAGACCAAAGACAAGCTGGTCTCTTCCGAAGTGCGCTCGCCGCTCGAATCGCTGATGAGCGACAAAATGAGCGAATGGCTCGAGGAAAACCCCGGCGATGCCAAGGCGATCATCCAGAAGGTGATCGATGCCGCCGCCGCGCGCGAAGCCGCTCGCCGCGCGCGCGAAATGAGCCGCAAGGGCGCGATGAGCGTCGCCAGCCTGCCAGGCAAGCTCGCTGATTGTCAGGAGCGCGATCCGGCCAAGTCCGAACTCTTCCTCGTCGAAGGTGACTCCGCCGGCGGCTCGGCCAAGCAGGGCCGTGACCGCAAGACGCAAGCGATCCTGCCCTTGAAGGGCAAGATCCTAAACGTCGAGCGCGCGCGGTTTGACCGGATTATCTCGTCCAAGGAAGTCGGCACGCTGATCCAGGCGATGGGCACCGGCATCCGCGACGAGTTCAACCTTGAAAAGCTGCGTTACCACAAGGTCGTGATCATGACCGACGCGGACGTGGACGGCGCGCATATCCGCACGCTGCTGCTGACCTTTTTCCACCGCCAGATGCCCGAGATCATCAAGGGCGGCCACCTGTTCATCGCCCAGCCGCCGCTGTTCAAGGTCGCCAAGGGGCGCAGCGAGGTCTATCTCAAGGATCAGCCCGCGCTTGAGCGCTATCTGGTCGATGCCGGGCTTCAGGGCCGCTTGCTGGAAACCGCCGGCGGCGCGCGTTCGGGCGCCGATTTGCGCGCGATTGTCGATGGCGCGCTGCGCCTCAAGAACCTCCTCGCCTTCGTGCCGCGCCGCTATGAGAGCGGGATTGTCGAGCAGATGGCGCTCACCGGCGCGCTCGAACCCGGGCTCGCTGGCGAGCCGCTTGCCGCCGCGCTGGCCCGGGCGGCCGGTCGGCTGGGTGCAGGCGACCGCGAGTCCCACTGGAGCGCATCGCAGCGCACCAATGGCACCGTGGTGTTCGAACGGCTGTGGCGCGGAGTGACCGACGTCCACGAAATCGACGCGCGCTTCCTCTCCAGCACCGAGGCGCACAAGCTCCACGGCCTCGCCGCCGCACAGGCCGAGACCTACAGTGCACCCGTCAGCCTGGTGCGCGGCGATGCCGCTCCCGAAGAGCCCGAGCCCGAGGCGGTTTCCACCAATCCGCTCGCCGGCGAGGCGGAGGAGCAGGCGCCCGCGCCCGCAATCACGCTCGACGGCACGATTAGCCGCCCGACCCAGCTGCTCGATGCGATCTTCGCTGCGGGGCGCAAGGGGCTGTCGATCGTCCGCTACAAGGGCCTGGGCGAAATGAACGCCGAGCAATTGTGGGAGACCACGCTCGACCCCGAAGCGCGGGTGCTGCTGCAGGTCAAGGTCGAGGATGCCGACGTCACCGACGAGATCTTCACCCGCCTGATGGGCGACATCGTCGAACCGCGGCGGGAATTCATTCAGGATAATGCCCTCAACGTCGCCAATCTCGATGTCTAGGCTCTGAAACCATGTCGCACCAGCCGCACCGCACCGATGAATTGCAGCACGCCAGTTTTCTGCTGATCCTCGCTGTGGTCAGCCTGCTGATGGCGGTGATCATGTGGCCCTTTGCCCAGCCGCTGCTGTGGGCGGCGCTGGCGGCGATCATGTTCCAGCCGCTCTATCGCTGGATGCTGCGCAAGTTCGGCGGGCGGCGCAATGCCGCGGCGAGCGCCTCGCTGCTGGTGATCTTCTTTGCCGTGCTGGTGCCCGCCTTGTGGCTGGGGACGCTGGTGGTGCAGGAGGCGTTGATCCTCGTTTCCACCCTGCAGCAACAGCCGCTCGATCTGACGACCACTTTTGACCGGGTCTACAGCATGCTTCCGCAGATGGCGCAGGAGGCGATCGATCGCTCCGGCTGGGCCGACATGGCGAACGTGCAGAAGAAGCTCGAAGACGTGCTCGCCCAGAGCGCCGGGATGATCGCCAGTCAGGCGGTCTCGATCGGCAGCGGCGCGCTGGGTTTCCTGCTGTCTTTCAGCGTCGGGCTCTATGTGATGTTCTTCCTGCTGCGCGATGGCGAGCGGATCGGGCGCACGGTGCTGCGCACCATCCCGGTGAAGCGTTCGATCTCCGAGCGGCTGGCCGAACGCTTCCTCGGCATTGTGCGCGCGACGATCAAGGGTTCGGGCGTGGTCGGCGTGGTGCAGGGCGTCATGGGCGGGATCACGTTCCTCGTCGTCGGGCTCGAATCCGCGCTGTTTTTCGGCGTGCTGATGACAATTTTCGCGTTGGTGCCGGTGATCGGCGCGGGCGCGGTCTATATCCCGGTCGGCCTGTGGCTGCTGGTCGCCGGCGAGGTGTGGCAGGGCGTGTTCGTGCTGGTGGTGGGCTTCTTCGTGATCTCCTCGGCCGATAATGTGCTGCGCCCGATTCTGGTGGGACGCGATACCGGGATTCCCGACTGGATCATTCTGGTGACCACATTGGGCGGGATCAGCTTCCTCGGCTTTTCGGGCATCGTGCTTGGACCGCTGGTGGCAGGATTGTTCCTCGCCAGCTGGTCGATCCTGCGCGAATATCGCGACGAGGATGCGCGCGCGGCGGAAGAGGATGAGATCGACCCGATCATCGTCGACGCCTCGGGCCGCGCGCCCGAGCGCGCCGCGGACTAAAGCGCGATGCAATCGCTCACCAGACCGGGCAGTCAGGCCGAACAGGCCGGACGCCTGCTGCTGGCGGGGCTGGTGGTGGTGATGCTGCCCGCGCTGCCTTTGGGCAATTACCTGATCTATCCTTTCGTGATCCTCACCACCTGGTTCCACGAGATGGGCCACGGGTTGACGGCGATGGCGACCGGACAGGAATTCCGCCAGCTGATGATCTTCGCCAGCGGATCGGGGGTCGCCGAAAGCCGCCTTGCTGCAGATAGCCCGCCGTGGGTGCAGGCGGCGATCGCGGCGGGCGGCCCGCTCGCGCCGTGTGCGGTGGGCGCGGCGCTGATCCTTGCGAGCGCCAACCCCAAACTGTGGCGACCGGCCCTGTGGCTGATGGCGGCGGCGATTTTTGTCAGCGTGATCATCTGGGTGCGCTCGCCCGTCGGCTATGCGGTGCTGCCGCTGGTGGGCGCCTGCCTCGCGCTGATCGCCTGGCGCGCCAAGCCGGCCTTTACGCGCTTCGCCCTGCAATTCCTCGGCATTCTGGCGGCGATGAGCATGCTGCGCGATTTCCACTATCTGTTCACCCGCGAAGCAGTGATCGAGGGGCGCGCGGTCCTGTCGGACACCAGCCAGATCGCGGCGGTGACAGGCCTGCCGCACTGGCTATGGGCGGCGGTGATCCTGCTGGTCTCGGCGGTGATGGTGGGCGGAGCGCTCAAGTTCGCGCTTGCCGAAAAGCGGTTGAAGCCGCCGCGCCCCAAGCCGCCCGCCAACGTCCTGCAGTTCCGGCGGGACTAGAGTATCGCGCCGAAAAGCGGGCACCGGTTTTCGGCCACCAGCGATGCGACAACACAAATGACTAGAGCATCTGCCAGTTGGGGCGCTTGGCGCTTCGCGATAAGCTGGCCTCCATGGACATAACCGAAGTCGCGGACCGGCTCGCCATCGCCGAAACGCTTGCGCTCTATTGCCGCGGGATCGACCGCTGCGATGCCGAACAGCTCGCCGCGGTCTTCACGCCCGACGCTCACCTCGATTATGGCAGCGGCGCAGCCCCGATCGGCGAGACCATCGCCGGGCTTATGGCGGGCCTCGGCACAATGCGGCTGACCCAGCACAACATAACCAACACCGTGATGCGGCTTGATGGCGATACCGCCAAGGCCGAGACCAATTGTGTTGCGCTTCACTTGATCCCGACGCCCGAGGGCGAGATCGAACTGGTGGTCGGCGGGCGCTATCTTGACCGGCTGGTGAAGCGCGAGGGCCGCTGGCAGATTGCCGGGCGGCTCTATGTGATGGACTGGAACCGGACATCGCCCGCGACCATGCAGCTGGTGGGCGGATTGTTCGACGGGTTGCAAAGGCGCGGTGCGCGCGGGGCGGAGGATCCCTCATCCGCGTGGTGGGAAGAGCGCTAGGCGCTCAGGACGCCACTTTCAGGGTATTGACCCCGGCCGCATCCGCCCCGGCCTCGCCCGACAAGCCGATGAACATCGTATCGACAATCCGTGCCAGCTTCTGCTCGGACAGCCTGTCACCGAGATAGATCAGCGCGTCGGGCAGGGTGTAATTCGAAATCATCTGGTTGATCAGCGACAGCGCCTCGTCGATCTCCAGCCCGGCAAAGAAGCCTTCGGCCTGCGCTTCGGCGATCAGCTCGCACAGGTAGTGATCGGCCAGATCGACATAGGAGCGCACCCGCTCGAAATTGGCCGCGCCCATCTCGCACAGGATGGTGAAATGTTCGGGATCCTCGTGGAAGCGGCTCTGCGAGATAACAAAGCGGCGGCGGAAGAATTCGTACATCTTGCGCGGCGGCGGCAGGTGCGAGGCGAGCACTTCCTCCATCACCGCCATGTGCGGCGCGAGCCAGGTCTGCGCGACGGCATCAAACAGATCGTCGTAATCGGCAAAAAGCGCCTCGAACCGCGCCCGCGTCAGGCCGCTTTCGGCCATCGCGATGGTCCAAGGGATCTCCGATCCGCGCTCCTTGACCAGATCGAGCACGTGGCGCGCAATCCGCTCGCGTTCCTGCTCGCGCAAGGTGGGGTTGAGAGCCATGGTGCCGCGCGTCTCCTTGATCTTGCGCAACATAGGGCAAGCGGGCGCAAGCTTAAAGGGTGCGCCCGTGCTTTTTGTGCGGTGCAACAGGGCAGTTGGTCGAAAAAGGGCGGCTCAAGCGCCCCTGGACGTGCCTCAGACGCGCCCTAGACTCGGGGAGGAAGCGGGAAGAAGGCTGAAGTCTTGCGTTCGTAAACCGCATATTTGTTGCCCTTCGAGCGGTGGAGCCCCTTTTCCAGCAGCGTCACGCCCGACCACTTGGTCAGCGTGAAGGTGAGGAACAGCGGGCCGATCACGGTCGCCGCGGCATAGTCCCATCCGGCCGCGGCAGAGGTCAGCCAGATGCCCCACCAGGCGCAGAAATCGCCAAAGTAATTGGGGTGGCGGGTGTAGCGCCACAGGCCGGTGTCGAGCACATAGCCCTTGTTCTTGGGATCAGCCCGGAACCGCGCCAACTGCCAGTCGCCCACCCATTCGAAGAACACGCCGATACACCACAAGCCAAAGCCGACCCAAGCCAGCGGCGGGATCGGGGCCGGATCGGGGCTGGCGAGAATGCCGACCTGCGCCGGGCTCGACACGATCAGCAGCAGCACCGCCTGCATCAGCCACACCCGGGTGAGCGCGAATTGTGCAAACTGGCCCTTCTCGCGCGCGTCCCTCAGCATCCGGCGGTAGCGCCGGTCCTCGCCTTCGCGCCGCCAGCGCCGGAACAGGTGGATGCCGAGGCGAAAGCCCCAGGCCGCGGTCATCGCCATGATCAGCGTGGCGAGCTGCCCCGGCCCGCCCGGCACGAGCACCCAGCTGATCACCGCCACGAGCCCCATGCCGGCGCCCCAGAAGGCGTCGATGAAGCTCACATCCTTGATTGTCACGCTGATCGCCCATTGGATCACCGCCAGCACGACGATCATCACCGCATTCAGGGCAAGGACGTCAAACATCATTCTTTCCGGCGATAATATCGCGCGCCTGCTGCTCCAACACCTTGAAGCGCTCGTAATCGGGCAGCTTGGAGCGGAACCATTCGGCGATCTTAAGCAGATCCTCGCCATAATTGCCGGTCGGGATCATTGGCGGGCCAAAGCTGACGATCTTGCTGTTCTGATCGGCAAAGGCGGGGACGATCGGCACATTGGCGGCCCGCGCGATGTGGTAGAAGCCCGAACGCCATTTACCGTCGGTCTTGCGCGTGCCTTCGCAGGCAATCACCAGCGCGAGCTCGTCGCGGCGGGCAAATGCGGCGGCGACCTGCTCGGTGGCATTAGCCTTGGCGGTGCGATCGACCGGGATGCCGCCCATGTCGAGCATGAAGTTCTTCATGATGCCCTGAAACAGCGTGTGCTTGCCCATGAAGTTGGGCTTCACGCCCTCCTCGTGGGTCGCTCCGGTGAAGAACACGAAATCCCAGTTGGTGGTGTGCGGCGCGCCGGCCAGCACGTATTTCTTGAGGTGCTTGGGCAGCGGATCGACGACCTTCCAGCCCTGCGCATACCAGACGGCAAGAATGATCCGGCGCACGATGCGCGACAGCAGCGTGGGCTTGCGTGTGTGTTCGTGCGACAATGTGAGGCCCCTCTCCCGTCAGCGTTACTGCCCGCATTCGGGGGAGTTACGCAAGGGCAAGTGTGGGGGTTTCAGACAGCGATGATCACATCCGGAACACGCCAAACGCCGGCCGCTCGGCAATCGGCGCTTCGAGACACGCCGCCAGCGCCAGACCCAGCACGTCCCGCGTCTGCACCGGATCGACCACCCCGTCGTCCCACAACCGCGCGGTGGCGTAGTAGGGGTTGCCCTCGTCTTCGTATTTCTGGCGGATCGGGGCCTTGAAGGCCTCGGTCGCGGCCTCGTCCCAGCTGTCCGCGTCGCGGTGGACTGTCGCCAGCACCGAAGCCGCCTGCTCCCCGCCCATCACCGAGATGCGCGCATTGGGCCAGGTGAACATGAAGCGCGGAGAATAGGCCCGCCCACACATCCCGTAATTGCCCGCGCCGAAGCTGCCGCCGATCACCACGGTCACCTTGGGCACGGTGGCGGTGGCGACGGCCGTGACGAGCTTCGCGCCATGCTTGGCGATGCCTTCCGCCTCGTATTTCCCGCCGACCATGAAGCCCGAGATGTTCTGGAGGAACAACAGCGGAATGCGGCGCTGGCAGGCGAGTTCGATAAAATGCGCGCCCTTCTGCGCGCTTTCGGAGAACAGCACGCCGTTGTTGGCGAGGATCGCGACCGGCATTCCCCAGATATGCGCGAACCCGCAGACCAGCGTGGAGCCGTAATGCGCCTTGAACTCGTGGAACTCGGAAGCATCGACCAGCCGCGCGATCACTTCCTTGACGTTATAGGGCGCGCGCACATCCTCGGGGATCAGGGCGTAGAGATCGTCCGCGTCGAATTTGGGCGGGCGCGGGTCTTTCAGGGCCACGTCCTTGGCCGCGCCGGTGTTCGCGCCCAAGTGGCTGACGATATCGCGCACGATGGTGAGCGCGTGTTCGTCGTTCTCGGCGAGGTGATCGACCACGCCCGATTTCTTGGCGTGGAGATCGCCGCCGCCCAAGTCCTCGGCAGTGATTTCCTCGCCCGTGGCCGCCTTCACCAGCGGCGGGCCGGCGAGGAAGATCGTGCCCTGGTTGCGGACGATCACGCTCTCGTCGGACATGGCAGGGACGTAGGCGCCGCCCGCGGTGCAGCTGCCCATCACGCAGGCGATCTGCGGAATGCCGAGCGCGGACATATTGGCCTGATTGAAGAAGATCCGCCCGAAGTGGTCGCGATCAGGGAAGACCTCGGCCTGATGCGGCAGGTTCGCCCCGCCGCTGTCAACGAGATAGATGCACGGCAGGCGGTTCTCCTGCGCGATTTCCTGCGCGCGCAGGTGCTTCTTGACCGTCATCGGGTAATAGGTGCCGCCCTTCACGGTCGCATCGTTGCACACGATCATGCACTGCCGGCCCGAGACGCGGCCGACCCCGGTGATGATCGAGGCGCCGTTCACATCGCCTTCGTACATGCCGTTCGCCGCAAGCTGCCCGATGTCGAGGAAAGGCGAGCCCGGATCGAGCAACCGCTCCACCCGCTCGCGGGGCAGCAGCTTCCCGCGCGAAACATGCCGCTCGCGATGCTTTGCCGGCCCGCCGAGCGCCGCCTCGGCGACCCGGGCGCGAAGCTGCTGCGCGAGCGCTTGGTTGTGCGCAAAGCGGGCCTTGGCCTCGGGGCTTTCGCGGTCGAGTTTGGTGGTGAGGGTGGGGGCGGTCATAATGTCGTCCTTAGCGTTTCCGCACGAATTCCGTGCGCAGCACGAGGCCCTTGATGCCGGGATATTTGCAGTCGATTTCCTGCGCGCCGCCGGTCAGGCGGATCGACTTGATCAGCGTGCCTTGCTTCAGCGTCTGGCCTGCGCCCTTGACCTCGAGATCCTTGATCAGCGTCACCGCATCGCCGTCAGCGAGGGCGTTGCCAACTGCATCGCGCACTTCCACCCGGGCAGCGTCAGCCTGCTTGGCCGCGAGTTCGGATGCCAGCATCCACTCGCCGCTCGCCTCGTCATAGACGTAGTCTTCGTCGGTGCTCATTGGGGGCTACTCGGTTGCCGGGAGCTGGGAGCAGTCATTAGTCGAGACTTCCGGGTTGCTCGCATTTGATCGGCGTGTCTTGGAGCCGAAGCTTATCACTCAGATCCTCGCATATCCGCTCAATAGCCTCGTTTTCATCAACTGACCAAGTCGTGGCATAAGCCAATGCACCGTGTCGTACGATATCCCCTAGAAAACGGCCAAAGGTGTACGGGTCTTCCATCTTATAGGCTGCTATCTTCATACGAGAGCGGCCATCGGCACCAATCGGCGCCTGGATCAGATAGTCCCAATCTTCGTCGTTCTCCCCCATCATCCCGCCGCTCCGATCAATTCGCGCCCGATCAGCATCCGGCGGATCTCGTTCGTCCCTGCGCCGATGTCGAGCAGCTTCGCATCGCGCATGTAGCGCTCCACCGGCCAGTCGGTTGTGTAGCCCGCGCCGCCCAGCGCCTGCACGCTTTCGGCAGCGACCCTGAAGGCGTTTTCGGACGCCAGCAAAATCACCCCCGCCGCATCGAAGCGCGTCGTCTGCCCCGCATCGCACGCCTTGGCGACCGCATAGGTATAGGCGCGGGCCGATTGCAGGGCGACATACATGTCGGCGACCTTGGCCTGCATCAATTGAAACGAGCCAATCGGCTTTCCGAACTGCTTGCGTTCCCGCAGGTAGGGGATCACCGTGTCGAGGCACGCCTGCATGATCCCGAGCTGCAATCCGGCGAGCACCACGCGCTCGTAATCGAGCCCGCTCATAAGCACGCCGACGCCGCCGTTGAGCGGCCCCATGATGCGGTCTTCGGGGACGAAGCAATCGCTGAACACCAGCTCGGCAGTGGGCGAGCCCTTCATGCCGACCTTCGAAATCTTCTGGCCGATGGCGAAGCCTTCATCGCCCTCCTCGATCAGGAAGGCGGTGATGCCGCGCGATCCGGCTTGGCCGTCGGTCTTGGCGTAGACCACCAAGGTATCCGCCTCGGGCGCGTTGGTGATCCAGAACTTGGTGCCGTTGAGAACGTAGCCGCCCTGAACCGCATCAGCCTTCAATTTCATCGAGACCACGTCAGACCCCGCGCCAGCCTCCGACATGGCGAGGCTGCCGACGTGTTCGCCCGAGATCAGCTTGGGCAGATACTTGGCCTTCTGCTCGTCATCCCCCCAGCGGCGGATCTGGTTGAGGCAGAGGTTGGAATGCGCGCCGTAGGAAAGGCCGACACTGGCCGAAGCGCGGCTAACTTCCTCGACCGCGATCACATGTTCGAGATAGCCGAGCCCCAGCCCGCCCCACTCCTCTTCCACGGTGATCCCGTGCAGGCCGAGCGCGCCCATCGGCTCCCACAATTCGCGCGGGAAGCGGTCTTCGCGGTCGGTGCGGTCGGCCAAGGGCGCGATCTGTTCATCGGCGAAGCGCGCGGTGGCGTCGCGGATCATCTCGGCGGCCTCGCCAAGCTGAAAGTCGAAATCGGGGGTGGCGCGCATTGTATGTCCTGCGGGTGTTATAATTGTTGCTGACAAGCCGCATAGCAAGGCCTCGGGTAAAGGCCAATCGCTGGCGCTGGCACAATCGGGCTTTGGTGGTTAGGGAACGGGAGTATGACGTCCCCGCAACCTCTGCTCGTGTTTGACGGGGCGGCCCGCGCCTATGGCGAGGCGGTAGCGGTAGCCGGCGTCAGCTGCGCGATCGAAGCCGGCAGCTTCGTGGCGCTGGTCGGCGCCTCGGGCTCGGGCAAATCGACATTGCTGAAGATGGTCAACACACTGGTCGAGCCGACGAGCGGGCGCGTGCTGTTCGGCGGCGAGGATGTGACCAGCCTCAAGCCTGCCCGCCTGCGCCGCCGCGTCGGCTATGTGTTCCAGGGCATCGGGCTGTTCCCGCATTTCAGCGTCGCCGAGAATATCGCGATCGGCCCGCGCCTTACCGGCGACAAGCTGCCGCCTGAACGGATCGCCGAATTGCTGGCGCTGGTCGAACTCGATCCCGCGCTGGCAAAGCGCATGCCCGACGAACTCTCCGGCGGGCAGCGCCAGCGGGTCGGCGTGGCGCGCGCGCTGGCGGGGGAGCCCGAGCTCCTGATCATGGACGAGCCCTTCGGCGCGCTCGATCCGGTCACCCGCGACGCGCTGGGCCGCAAGGTGCGCGAGCTGCACGAACGCCTCGGGCTGACATCCGTGATGGTGACCCACGATATGGCCGAGGCGCTGCTGCTGGCGGACCGCGTGCTGGTGATGGACAAGGGCGCGATGGTTGCCGACGAAACCCCGCGCGCGCTGCTGGCGGGAGCCGGCGGCGAGGTCGCCCAGCGGCTGGTCGCCGTGCCGCGGACACAGGCCGAGCGCCTCGCTGCAATGGAAGGTCTCGGGGAAATCCTTGGGGAAGCGCTCCACTGATGGGCGATATCTGGGACATCCTCCCCGACCTTGGCGACAAGCTCGCCGCACATGTGGTGCTGTCGGCCAGCGCAATCGGGCTTGCCATGCTGATCGCGCTGCCGATGGCGGTGTGGGCTGGGCGCTCGCCGGTGGTGTCGCGCCTCGCGCTGAGCCTTGCGAGCCTGGTCCAGACCATCCCCGCGCTGGCGCTGCTGGCCCTGTTCTTTCCGCTGCTGCTGTCCTTGCGCGCAGTATTCGGCGAGGGGATGCCGACGCTCGGGTTCCTGCCGGCGCTGATGGCGCTGACGCTCTACGCGCTGCTGCCGATCCTGCGCAATGCGGTGACCGCACAGGCCAATCTCGACGAAGGTGTGCTCGAAGCGGCTGACGGGGTCGGGATGACCAAGTGGCAGAAGCTCTATCTTGTCGAAGCCCCGCTCTCGGCCCCCTTCATCATGGCGGGCATCCGCACGGCATCGGTGTGGACCATCGGCGCGGCAACGCTCGCCACCACCATCGGCCAGCCCAGCCTCGGCGATCCGATCTTTGCCGGATTGCAAACCCAGAACTGGGCTCTGGTGCTGGCCGGATGCGTGGCCAGCGCGGGGCTCGCGCTGGCAGCGGACAACCTGCTGTGGGTGATCGAGGTCGGGCTGGCCAAGCGCGCGCGCTGGATGGCCTTCGGCGGGATCGCGGTGGTGATGCTGGGCATCCTCGCAGCCCTGTGGGCGCAAGGATCGGGCAGCGACGAGCGTCGCATCGTCATCGCCTCCAAGCAGTTCTCCGAGCAATATATCCTCGCGCAATTGATCGGCGCGCGGCTCGAGGCGGCGGGCTATGCGGTCGAGTATCGCGACGGCCTGGGGAGCGCGGTGGTGCATTCCGCAGTCGCATCATCCAGCGTCGACATTGCGGTCGATTACACCGGCACGATCTGGGCCAATTTCTTGAAGCGCTCCGACAATCCCGGGCGCGCGGCGATGTATGAAACCATTGTCGCGTGGGAAGCGCGCGAGAACGGCGTCAAGGTGCTCGGGCGGCTGGGGTTCGAGAACGCCTATGCCTTCGCCATGCGCGGCGACAAGGCGAAGGAACTGGGCGTGGCCTCGCTCACCGATCTCGTCGGCGTCGCGCCGCAGCTGACTGTCGGCGGCGATCCTGAGTTTTTCGAGCGGCCCGAATGGATCGCGGTGCGCGATGCCTATCGCCTCAGCTTCGGCAAGAGCCGCAACTTCGCGCCGACCTTCATGTATAACGCGCTCCAATCGGGCGAGGCCGACGTGATCAGCGCCTATACCTCCGACGGTCGGATCGCAGCGGACAAGCTGGTGGTGCTGGCCGATCCCAAGGGCGAGCTGCCGAGCTATGATGCGCTGCTGATGCTCTCGCCCCGGATTGCGGATGATGCCGGAGTGGCAAAGGCGCTCGAGCCGCTGCTGGGCAAGATCAGCGTTGAAGCGATGCGCGAAGCCAACCTTGCTGTGGACCGCGAGGACGAGAAAAAGCTGACCCCGAAACAGGCGGCGGCGGCGTTGGCGAAGGCGTCAGGGCTGTAGCTCACAAGTTATTGCGCTGTAACGGGCCGTAGGCCCGCAAGCGCGACCGCGCGCCCGCAGCGATGCCGCCTTCTGGCGGCGTGAGCGAGGAGACCGCGGGCCGGAGGGCCCGCGCAAATCAAGACGCCTTCTTCCACACCTGCGTCTGGCAAATCGGCCCGAAGCAGCCTTTCACCTCCAGCGTCCCGTCGCCCTTGCGGCGCACTTCGGCGGTAAAGCTGCGGCCGCGCTTGGGATCGTAGATGTCGCCGCGCCAGGCGCTGCCGTCCGCGACAAGCCCGCTAAGGATCGCCATGCCGAGCAGCTTGCGGTTGCGCTTGGAGGCGTCCGCATTGTTGACGTCGCGCTGGTCCTTGCCGCCCGCCGGCATGATCAGGAACTTCTCGATCCGCCCGCACAGCGCCTTGCCGCACTTCGCGATTCCGACCACCGCGTCCTTCTCGCCCGTCACCCAGCGGCCGGTGACCGGCTCGGCGGCCGCCCACGCGGGTCCCGCCATTGCCGCCATGCCCAGAGCCATCGCCAGCATGCTTTTGCGCATCATCATCGCCATCCTCACTGAAACCCCACGCCATACGGCCAGCGCCGTCCGCAAATCCCGAGCACCTTGAACAAGGTGCCCATCTGGTTGTCCTCGACCAGCCGGTCGCGCTGGCGCTTGAGCTTTTCCTTGTCGCCCGGATTGCGCCGCTGGAGCGCCTCGGTTCGGGTGTCGATCCCCATCTGGCGCAGCCATTCGCCCTGATATTGCAGCCCCATCACATCGGCGCCATTGTCCTCGGCCACCTGCAGGAGCAGCTCGAAATCGACATGGGCGGTGATGTCGGCCTCGCCCGGATGGGCGAAGATATTGACGTGCTGGTGCGACTTCAGCGCCTGCACTGTCGCCCCCGCGCGCAGCTCCATCTGACCATAATCGATGATCAGCGCCGCGCCGCCCTGTTCGCGCAGCCGCTGCGAAATCTCCGCCATCAGCGCGACCGCGGCGGGGCTGGTCTCGATCATCGCGCCTTGCGGCGCGGTGACCCAGCTGGGCGGAACCAGGTCGTCCATCCGCTCCGTGCCCGAAACATAGGTGAAGTCATCGCCGTCGAGCCCGACCATCCGCGCAACCCAGCCCTCGGCCGAGCGCACCAGCTGATGCACTGGCAGCGCGTCGAAGAACTCGTTGGCGACGATCAGCAGCGGGGCATCGTCGGGCAGGGTCGATAGGTCGTGGTGGTGGTGGCAGCCGGGAAAGGCGTCGCGCTGCAATTGCCGCAAGGTCGGCGAGGTTTCGACGAAGTGGATCTGGGGCGTGAACTCATAGCGCGCAGCCGCCGCCAGCGAGTCCTTCGCCAGCGTGCCGCGCCCGGGGCCCAATTCGACATAGTGGATGCGCTTGCGGCTGCCCATCCGCACCCACAGATCGGCGAGCCACAGCCCGATCAGTTCGCCGAACATCTGGCTGACTTCGGGCGCGGTGATGAAATCACCCTGCTCGCCAAAGGGATCGCGGCTGGCATAGTAGCGCGCGTTGCTCTCGGCCATATAGTGCGCAAGGCTGATCGGGCCGGTCTCCTTGATGAGCCGGCGGAAACTCTTGCCGAGATCGATCTTGGCGCGGGCGGCGGCTTCGGCCTCTTTCTTGGCCTGCGCCTCGGCCTTGGCGAGCGCTTCTGCCTCGGCGGCGGCTTCGGCATCACGGCGCGCCTGTTCCTCGGCGGCGAGGCGGGCCTGCTCTTCGGCTTCGGCCTTGGCTGTGGCTTCGGCAGCGGCGCGCGCATTGGCTTGGGCTTCGGCGCGGGCCTTCTCTTCGGCCGCGCGGCGCGCTGCTTCTTCTCCAGCGGCCTTGGCAGCGGCTTCGGCTTCCGCCTTGGCGCGTTCGCGTTCCTCGCGGACCAGCCGCGCGCGCTCCTCGGCCTCTGCCTTGGCGCGGGCGAGCGCTTCAGCCTTGGCCTTGGCCTCCGCTTCGGCGCGGGCCTTGGCTTGTGCCTTGGCGCGCGCTGTTGCTTGGGCGCGGGCTTCGGCTTCGGCGACTTCGGCGGCGGCCTTGGCGCGGGCTTCCGCCTCGGCCCGGGCCTTGGCGGCAGCTTCGGCGGCCGCCTGTTCGCGCGCGGCCCGCTCGGCCGCAGCGCGTTGCTGCGCTTGTGCCAGAGCCTTGGCGGCAGCTTTGGTAGCTTCAGCTTCGTCAGCCTCAGCTTGCGGGTCGTCCTCGGGATCGATCAGGCGGAGCGCGCTGCGCCACACGCCTGCCTCATTCAGGCCGGCTGCATGCCCCCGCTCGCCAGCGGCTTCTTCCGCAGCGCGTAGAGCACGACAATCAACCCAGTCAGGATAAGCGGTATGGTCAGCCATTGGCCCATTGATAGCCCGGTCCGGGCGGCAAAGTCAGCCAGTTGTTGATCAGGCTCGCGGAAAAATTCGTTGATGAAGCGCGCACAGCCCATGCCGAGCGTGAACACGCCGGCGAGCAGACCCGGGCGATAGCGCGCACGGGTCTTCCAGAACAGCAGCATCATGATGATCAGCATCGCCAGCCCTTCGAGCCCGGCCTGATAGAGCTGGCTGGGATGGCGCGGCAACCCGGCGGGATCGCTGGGAAACACCATCGCCCAAGGCACATCGGTGACGCGGCCATAAAGCTCGCCATTGATGAAATTGGCCAGCCGCCCGAGCAGCATCCCCATCGGCACGCCGACGCAGACATAATCGACCACGCGGATGAAATTGAGTTTGTCGCGCCAGGCCACATAGGCCATCGCCACCGTCACGCCGATCAACCCGCCGTGGAACGCCATCCCGCCATCCCACAGCCGCAGCAGCTTCCACGAGACAAAGCCATCGCCCGAAAAATCGGTGAAGGCGCTCGGGATGCCGGTCTCGCCGCCGGTGTAGAACGCCGCATAGCCAAGCCGTCCGCCGAGAATCACGCCGAGCGTGCAGTAGAAGAACAGATCATCGGCATGGCGCTGCGCCATCGGCGCGCCCGGCTGCTTCAGCATCTTGGACGTGTGCCAATAGGCAAAGATCACCCCGAACAGGTAGGCCAGCGAATAAAAGCGCAGCGTGAAGAAGCCAAGATCGATGCCCGGGCGCAGGCCCAACTGATCCCAGTAGATCGGATCGGCAGCGCCGCTTGCGGCAAGTAGTGACAGCACGGAGCGAACCCCTTATTGACAATGATATGCCGTATCGGCGGGCCTGATTTGGCCGTGTCGCGTGGGTGCTTCTGGCACAGCGCGCAAGGCAGGGGAAGGGGCGTAAGACCCGCTGGCGGATACCGGGATCGGATGGCCGGACGCGTGAAGCACCATGCGGCGGCCCTCCAGCATATGAGAGAGGAAAGGACCCGCATGGCCACCCAGCTGGACAATGCGCTTGAAGCGATCATCACCGCCCTGACGGCACCGGATCAGCCCTTCGCCACCGTGCCGTTCACGCGCGACGGGGTGGAAATGCCCGCCTTCGCCGGCGCGCCGCCGAGCCTGGCGCATTATTTCGCGCATTTCTGCAACGAGCACCGCAATCTGCCCTTCATCGTCGATGGCGATATCCGCCTGACTTTCGCCGAGGCTTACGGCGCGGCGACCTGCGTGGCGGAAAGCCTCGTGCGCGAACATGGCATTGTCAAAGGCGACCGCATCGGCATTGCCGCGCGCAATTCGGCCAACTGGATGATCGCTTATATGGGCATCCTGATGGCGGGCGGCTGCGCGACGCTGCTCAACGGCTTTTCGTCCGGCGAGGAGCTGGCCTACGGAATCGAGCTCGCCGAGTGCAAGCTGGTGCTGGCCGATGAACCCCGCGCCGCGCGGCTCGATGGCTATGCGCACGGGGCCAAGATCGTGCTGTTCAGCCACGGCAATCCGCCGGCGGAAGGCCTCGCCAATGTCTGGGCCCAAGTCCCGGCAGGGCCGCAAGGCACCAGCGTGGCGATGGTGATGCTCGGGCAGATCGGGCCGGACGATATCGCCACCATCCTCTACACCTCGGGTTCGACCGGCAAGTCGAAGGGCGCATGGTCGGATCACCGCGGCGTTATCCACGGGGTGATGAACTACATCGCCCAGAGCGCGATGGCCAAGGTGCATATCGAAAGCCAGGAAGGGCCGATGACCGCGCAGCCCTGCGCGCTGGTCGCCGTGCCGCTGTTCCATGTCACCGGCGAGGTGCCGCTGTTCCTCCAAAGCTTCGCGATCGCGCGCAAGCTGGTGCTGATGCCCAAGTGGGACGCGGGCCTCGCGATCCGGCTGATGGCGGAAGAAGGCGTCACCTATTTCGTCGGCGTGCCGCTGATGAGCTATGAAATCGCCAACCACCCCGACCGCGCCAGTTACGACCTTTCGGCCTGTAAGAGCTTTGCCGCTGGCGGCGCGCCGCGTCCGGTGGAACACGTCACCCGTATCAAGGAAGCCTTCCCCGGCGGGTTCCCACTGCTGGGCTATGGCCTCACCGAAACCAACGCGGTGGGCTGCGGCAATTTCAACGAGAACTACCTTGCCAAGCCCGGCTCGACCGGCCGCGCATCGAAGCCGATGGTTGATCTCGCCATTCTCGATGATCAGGGCACCCCGCTGCCGCAGGGGCAGGTGGGCGAGGTGTGCATCCGCTCGGTCGCCAATTTCCGCGGCTACTGGAAGAACGACGAAGCGACCCAGGCTGCCTTCACCGACACCGGATATTTCCGCACCGGCGATCTCGGCTATCTTGATGCCGACGACTATCTGTTCATCGTCGACCGCAAGAAGGACATCATCATCCGCGGCGGCGAGAACATTTCCTGCATCGAGGTCGAAGACGCGATCTATGCGCATGACGATGTCGGCGAATGCTCGGTGTTCGGCCTGCCTTGCGAACGCTTCGGCGAGGTGCCGGCGGCGGTCTACCGGATGAAGGATGGCCATGCGGCGATCACGCCCGCGGAACTGCGCGCATTCCTGCTTGCGCGTATCGCAGCGTTCAAGGTGCCGCTCGAACACCAGATCTGGATCACCGAGGAGGCGCTGCCCCGGCTCGGCACCCAGAAGATCGACAAGCGCACCGTCAAGGCGCGCTATACCGGCGAGGCGGTTAGCGCGTGAGCCACAAGTGACATCGTCCCGCCGCGTCCCCGGCCAGCGTGCGATCATCGACCGGCGTGCGCTGGCTGATGAGGTCGCAGAATTGCACGCAGGCGGCGGCGAGGCGGCGCGCGGGGCGATCGTCAAGGCGCTGCGGGCCGCGCTCGATGGCGGGCGCGCCGAGCTTGTCCGCCGGCTGGCCGAGGCGCCGTCTGCCGGGCATGACGTGACGGGGGGCTATTCCTTCCTCACCGACCAGCTGCTGCGGGTGATCCATGATCATGTGACCACCCACCTCTATCCCGTCCCCAACCGCACGCAGGCCGAGCGGCTCGCGATCCTTGCGGTCGGCGGTTACGGGCGCGCCGAGATGGCGCCGCATTCGGATATCGACATTGCCTTCATCACGCCGATGCGCCGCTCGCCGTGGTGCGAGCAGGTGATCGAGGCGATGCTCTATCTCTTGTGGGATCTCGGCCTCAAGGTCGGCCATTCGAGCCGCACCGTGTCGGACACGATGCGGATGGCGAAGGAGGATCTCACCATCCGCACCGCGCTGCTTGAAGGGCGGCTGGTGTGGGGCGATCAGGCGCTTTACGAGGAATTGCGCCAGCGCTTCTGGACCGAGGTCGTGCGCGGGAGCGAACGGCAGTTCCTGACGCAAAAGCTCGCCGAACGCGATGCGCGGCACAAGCGCATGGGAGACAGCCGCTATGTGGTCGAGCCCAACGTTAAGGACGGCAAGGGGGGCTTGCGCGATCTCCAGACGCTCTACTGGATCGGCAAATATGTCCACCGCGTCCAGAACGCTGCTGAGCTGGTGGACGTCGGCCTGCTCACGGCGGGCGAATATCGCAGCTTCCGCCGCGCCGAAGGGTTCCTGCTGGCAGTGCGCTGCCACATGCACAACATCACCGACCGCGCCGAGGACCGGCTGACCTTCGATCTCCAGCGGCGTGTGGCCGAGCGGATGCTGTTCGCTGACCGTCCGGGCAAGAGCGCGGTCGAGCGGTTCATGCAATACTACTTCCTGCAGGTGAAGCGCGTCGGCAGCCTGACCGGCGTGTTCCTCGCGCACCTCGACGAGGAATTTGCGAGGAAGCGCACCCGCAGCGGTTTCTTCGCCGGATGGACCCAGCGTCCGCGCGCCTTCAAGGGCTACATGGTCGAAGGCGGGCGGCTGCGCGCGCCCGGAGACGACTGGTTCAAGGCCGATCCGGTGCGGCTGGTCGAGGTGTTCCAGCTGGCCGAGGCCGAGGGGCTGGAGGTGCATCCCGAAACCATGCGGCAGGTCGGCCGCGACGCCAAACTGATCGATGCCGCCGTGCGTCGCGACAAGCGCGCCAACGCGCTGTTCCTCGATCTGCTGGCCGGCCGCAAGGATCCCGAAACCGCGCTGCGCTGGATGAATGAGGTGGGCGTGTTCGGCCGCTTCGTGCCCGATTTCGGCCGGGTCAACGCGCAGATGCAGTTCGACATGTATCACCACTACACGGTCGACGAACACACCATCCGCGCCATCGGGCTGCTCTCCCAGATCGAGCGCGGGCTGCTCAAGGCCGATCACCCGCGCGCCACCCGCGAAGTGCCCAAGCTCGCCTCGCGCCGCGCGCTCTATGTCGCGGTGTTGCTGCACGATATCGCCAAGGGGCGCGGCGGCGATCACTCGGTGCTGGGCGCCGACGTCGCCCACCGGCTGTGCCCGCGTTTCGGAATGGACGGACGCGAGACCGATCTGGTCGCCTGGCTGGTGTTCCATCACCTTCTCATGAGCCGCACCGCGCAGAAGCGCGATCTCACCGATCCCAAGACGATCGAGGATTTCGCCGGCGAGGTGCAAAGCCTCGAGCGCTTGCGCAATCTCGCAATCCTCACCGCGGTCGATATCCGCGCGGTCGGGCCGGGCACGTGGAACAGCTGGAAAGGCCAGCTTCTGGGCGAGCTCTATGATGCCACCGAGGAACGACTGCGGCTGGGCCACAAGGGCCACCGGCGCAGACAGCGGGTGGCGGCGAAGAAGGATGCCGTCGCGCGATTGCTGGGCGATCAGGAGCATCTGGTCGACAGTGCCGGGGCGCTGCTGGCCGATGCCTACTGGATCGCCGAGCCCGAGGACATCATTGCCGGCAACCTCACGCAATATGATGCGGCGCAGGCCGCGGGCGAGCAGCTATCGATCCATTGCGAGCCCGACGAGACCCGCGGCGCGACCCGCGTCAGCGTAATCGCGGCCGACCACCCGGGGCTGTTCTACCGCATGGCAGGCGGCATCCACCTCGCTGGTGCAAACATCATTGACGCGCGCATCCACACCGCGCGTTCCGGCTATGCGGTCGACAATTTCCTGGTGCAGGACCAGTTCGGCCAGCCGTTCCGCGAAGAGGCGCAGATCGCGCGGATCCACAAGGGCATCCGCGATGCGCTGCTCGCCAAGGTCGAACTGGTGCTGAAACTGGCGGCAAGGCCATTGGCGCACTCCCGCGCGAAAGCCTTCGATGTCGCCCCGCGGGTCGGGTTCGACAATGACGCCTCAAACAATTTCACTGTGATCGAGGTGACCGCACGCGATCGGCCCGCGCTGCTCAACCGGCTGGCGCACGCGCTCTACAAGGCCAGTCTGATCGTCCATTCGGCGCATATCACCGCCTATGGCGAGGCCGCAGCGGACACTTTTTATGTGACCGACCTGACAGGCGCGAAGATCAAGGCACCCGAACGGCTGTCCGAAATCGAGGCGCGGCTGCTCGAGGCCGCGAGCGATCACCGCCAGCAGCAGCTCGAACAGGCTTGATTGTAAAAACAAGAAGATACAAGCGATTCAAGCCGGAAAACGGGGCCGCGCGATTGGTTGCAATTGTGTGGCGCATTGCTATTGGGGCGGCCCTCAACTCAGGGAGAGTTATAACATGAACACCGCAATCCCCATGCGGAGCCCCCTCCGGCTCGGCAAGCTTGCCCTTATGCTCGGCACGGCCGCCCTCACCCCCGTGGCCGCTTTCGCGCAGGACGCCGATGCACCCGTACAGGACGAATCCACCAGCACGCTCGATGCGATCAACGAGATCCTCGTCACCGGCACCAAGACCCGCGACGCCGAAAACGTGCAGGACATTCCGCTGGCTGTGACCGCGTTCAACGCCGGCACGCTCGAAGCCTTCAAGATCCGCGACATCTCGGGCCTCTCATTCCAGGCGCCGACCGTCAGCCTCGACCAGATCGGCACCAGCCGCGG
>JBKDUW010000133.1:0-13966 GCA_046339235.1 Erythrobacteraceae bacterium
CAATCATTGCGGGGGCGAGACGTTCCTGAGCTAAGGTCAGGCGGAACAGCATTTCGCCGCGCTCGATCTCGACGCGATGTTCTAACGCCTGCCCCAGCTGGTGCCCGAAAGCGACCGCGAATATATCGCCGCCTTCGAGAACATGATCCGCGCGGGCGATTACGTTTTCGTCCATGCCGGGATCGATCCCGCGCGCGCGCTCGCTGATCAAAAGCGCAGCGATCTACTGTGGATCCGCGAGCGCTTTTTGAGCCACAAAGGCCCGCTCGAGAAGGTAGTGGTGCACGGCCACACCATCTGCGACAAGGTGATGGATTGTGGCAATCGCATCGGCATTGACACTGGCGCTTTCCGCTCGGGTGTGCTTACAGCGCTCGTGCTCGAGGGCGACCAGCGGCGGATCATCCAGGCCTGTTCCGAGGATAACGGGCCAGTCGAGATCTTCCACGGCGACCGGGCGCGCTAGCGATCCGGCTCGCAGCGGGGCCAGTTTCGAAATTCCGGTCAGGGGCTGCAGTTCATGAAGATTGCGATGGTGGGTTCGGGCTATGTCGGGCTTGTGTCGGGCGCATGCTTTGCCGATTTCGGCCATGATGTCGTCTGCATCGACAAGGATCAGAGCAAGATCGATTCGCTGCATCAGGGGATCATGCCGATCTACGAGCCGGGGCTTGATGCGCTGGTCGAAAGCAATGTGAAGTCCGGCCGTCTCAGCTTCACCACCAGCCTTGCCGAGGGGATCAAGGGCGCGGCGGCGATCTTTATCGCGGTCGGCACGCCCAGCCGCCGCGGCGATGGCCATGCCGATCTCACCTTCGTTCACGCGGTCGCCCAGGAAGTCGGCGAGCACCTCGCGGGCGAGGCGGTGATCGTCACCAAATCGACCGTGCCAGTGGGCACCGGCGACGAGGTGGAACGGATCATCCGCGACACCGGCACGCCGCACCGTTTCGCGGTCGTCTCGAACCCCGAATTCCTGCGCGAAGGCGCGGCCATCGGCGATTTCAAGCGGCCCAACCGGATCGTGATCGGCGCCGAGGACGAGTTTGGCCGCGAGGTGATGCGCGAGGTCTATCGCCCGCTATTCCTCAATGAATCGCCGATCCTGTTCACGAGCCGGCGGACCAGTGAGCTGATCAAATACGCCGCCAACGCCTTCCTTGCGACCAAGATCACCTTCATCAACGAGATGGCCGATCTGTGCGAGAAGGTCGGCGCGAATGTGCAGGATGTCGCGCGCGGGATCGGGATGGACAACCGCATCGGCTCCAAGTTCCTCCACGCCGGCCCCGGCTATGGCGGAAGCTGCTTTCCCAAGGACACGCTTGCGCTGCTCAAAACCGCCGAGGATTACGATAGCCCGACGCGGATCGTCGAGGCGGTGGTCAAGGTCAATGACAGCCGCAAGCGCGCGATGGGCCGCAAGGTCGTCGATGCGCTCGGCGGGATCGAGGCGGCGCGCGGCAAGAAGGCGGCGCTGCTCGGTCTGACCTTCAAGCCCAACACCGACGACATGCGCGATTCGCCCGCCATCGCAGTGGCCCAGACGCTGATGGATGCCGGCGTGATGGTGGCCGCCTATGATCCCGAAGGCATGGAGCAGGCGCGGCCCTTGCTGCCCGAAGTGACCATGTGCGACAGCCCCTATGCCGCAATTGAAGGCGCGGACGTGGTTGTGATCATCACCGAATGGGACGCCTTCCGCGCGCTCGATTTCAAGCGGGTGAAGGAACTCGCGAACGCACCAGTGCTGGTGGACCTGCGCAACATCTACAAGCCCGAAGACATGCGCGCCGCGGGCTTTGACTATGTGAGCGTGGGTCGGGCGTAGCCTGCCTCCGGTTTACCGCGCGCCGCAATGGGCGTAGCCAGTGGCGATGCGGGAATTCGTCACAGCGGCGGTGATACTTCTGGGCCTGGCCTTGGCCCCGGGTCCCGCTATGGCCCAGTTCCTCGACCATGGACTGCGCGAGCCGGGAGAGCGGGCCGCGCTGGAGCAGACGCCCGACCTGCGCGCGCCGTCGGCGGACGAAGCCGCCCGGATGGCGCAGCTCGAAGCGCAGATCCGTCATGATCAGCCGTGCAACACCGCCTGGCAGAAGGAACTGGAAGCCCCGCGCCGCGAACTTCTGGCGCTGTACGAGGCGACCTATGGTCCCGATCACCCAGCGGTTTTCCGGCCCGTCTATTCGCTGATCTGCCACCTGAATTACAACGGGCGCAGCGAGCCCGAAACGCTGCGGCTGGCGGGCCGGTTGGTTACGATTGGCCAGAAGCGCCAGCAACCCCTGATCGCCTATGCCGGCCTGGAAGCGCGCATGGGCTTTGCCCCTTCGATGGAGTATGCGCAGGCGAAAACCGCGCTGGCCCTGCGGCTGTTCGGTGCGGATTCGGAGCAATACGCGATCAGCCGCCGCGCCATAGGATCGGTGTTGCAGGCACAGGGCCGGTTGGCGGAGGCAGACCAGTACCTGCTCGATTTCATCACCTGGCGCGAACGCCACCCCCCGCCCGATCCCTTCGGCCTTGCCACCCTGTATGAAGGCATGGGGGATCACATGATCCAGCAGATGCGCGCAGAGGAGGCCAAGGCATGGTACGTCCGCGCGATCAGCGTCTACGAAGCGGCGCTGCCCGCCGCCGATGACAGCCGTTTGTCGGACATCTCCGCCTATGCCCAGCGGCTTTACTGGAACGCACCCGAGCGCATCGAAGCCCTTTTTCGCGCCATCCTCGCGCGGCAAGAGGCGCAGCCGGGTTCCAGCGATGCGCGCAACTGGATGACCCTCTGGAACCTATCAAAGGCCGCCCGGATGCAGGGGCGGCAGGCCGAAGCGATCGCACTGCTCGGGCGCGTGATCAAGGCGACGGGGCCTGGGCCAGACAACGCGATGCTGCTGGAACTGGCCGATCTGCTCGCGGGCGATGCCGGCAGCGCGCACCTCGCGTCGGCAATGTACAGCGTGGCGCTGAAAGCCGATCCCGACAATCCGGAACTGCTCGAAAAACTCTCCGGCGCGCTCAGGATGCAGGACAAGCGCACCGAGGCGATCCCGATCGCAGCGCGCGCGGTCGAACTCAGCACAGCGCGCCGCGGCCCCTCGGACCGCGAGACGCTGCGGCTGACGCTCAATCACGCGCGGCAATTGTGGATCGATGCAAGCATGGCGCAGGCGGCGCCCTTCTATGAGCAGACACTGGCAGGATACCGCGCAGAACTGGCGGCACTGCCCGCTTCGGCCGCCTATGAATACCGCAAGGGCCTGCATGGGTGGATCGGGACTGTCTCGGCCGAACTGCTCAAGCTCTTCTGGTTCAACCGGGTCAACACGCCCGTCGCCGGGCAAGCGGCGCAGCGCGAGCGGGCCTTCGAGGTGGCGCAGCTGGCGCACCCCTCCTCCGCCTCTGAAGCGATCAGCGAAAGCGCGGCGGCGGCACTGGCGCGGCGACGCGGGGCGGGCGCGGGTTTCGATGCATGGGCCGATGCGCGCGGCCAGCTGGCCGCCATCGACCGGGGGATCGCGGCGGCCTCTGCCGACGGGAGCGCGGGCCTCGCTGCGCTGGCCCCGCTGGTCGCGGCCCGCCCGCAGCGCCTCGCGGCGGTCGAGCAGGCGGCATCAGCCTTGCGCAAGGCAGTGCCCGATCTGTTCGCGGTGTTGCAGCCCGAGCCGGTCAGCCGCGCGGCGCTGAGCGGGCGCGATGGCTTGCTGCGCGAGGACGAGGCGCTGGTGCTGCTCTATCCAGGCTATCCGGCAGCGCGCGGGGCCATGAGCCGGGGCACGGTGTTCGCGGTGACCCGCGAGGGCGCGGCATGGGCTGAGGTTCCGCTTGACGGTGCCGATCTGACGGCGGCGGTGGACGCGCTGCGCTTCCAGCTTGGCGACAACAGCAGGCCCGATGCTCGGCTCGCACCGCCCGCCGGGGAAACCGCCACGCGCGACGACAATGATCCGCGCGGGTTCCGGCGGTTCGATCGGGCCGCCGCCCATGCGCTCTATCAGGCGCTGTTCGGCGATCCCGCGATTGCCCCGCTCATCGCGGGCAAGCGGCGCTGGGTGCTGGTGCCCCAGGGGCCGCTGCTCAGCCTGCCCTTTTCGGCGCTGGTCTCTGCCGCTCCGGCGGGCGGCGCGGCGGGGGATATCGATCCAGCGCAGCTGCGCGCGACAAGCTGGCTGGGATTGGAGCGGGTGCTGTCGATCCTGCCCAATGTCGATGCCTTGCGCACCGCACGCAGCCGCAGCCTGCGTGCAGGGACGCGCCCGGGCGGGTTCTTCGGGCTGGGCGATCCGGCCTTCCGCGGGATTCCCGATCCGCCCGCCGCGCTGTCGGCGCCAGCCATCGTCACGCCGCAGGGTGCCATCCGCAGCTTCTTCCGCTCCGGCGCGGTCGACCGGGACAGGATCAAGACCCTTCCCCGCCTCGGCCATACCGGTCGCGAAGTTGAAACGATCGCGCGGATGGTGGGCGGACAGCCCAGCCGCACCTTGCTGCAAATGGAGGCAACCGAAAGCGCGATCATGGCCGCCGATGCCGCCGGACTGCTGCGGCAGAGCGGCCTGCTGGTGTTTGCCACACATGCGCTGGTGGCGGGCGAAATGCGCGATGCCAGGGAGGAGGCGGCGCTGGTGCTGACCCCGACACAAGAGCCCGGCGACGGACTGCTAAGCACCTCGGAAATCGCCGGGCTCGATCTGCGCGCCGCGCTCATCATCCTCTCGGCATGCAACACCGCTGCGGGCAGCGAGGGCGGTCAAGGGTTGAGCGGGCTGGTGCGCGCCTTCTTCGAGGCAGGGGCAGGATCGGTGATCGCCACGCACCTTCCGCTGTTCGACGATACGGGCGAGCGGCTGACCGTGGCCATGATCGGGCACCTGCCGGCGGCTGGCAATGATGTCGCGGCAGCGATGCAGAGGGCCATGCAGGAGGTGGCGCGCGATACCGCCTTCGATGACCAGGGGGAATCGCTCGCCCATCCGAGCAACTGGGCGATCCATGCTGTGATCGATCCCCGCTGAGGGCAAAGCAGGGCTGTCAGGGGGCCATCATAAGCCGGGTTCTGTCTCCTCAGACGGTATCCTTGCGGACGGGCCTGCGGTGGCAGCCATTCATCTGGGCACCGGATTGCTCCGGCGCTCTAGCAGCCAACCCGGGCCGCTCGGGGCGAAACACCCCTGCCCGCCTTGCGGCGAGCGCGCGGCCCCTATTCGGCCTTGCTCCGGGTGGGGTTTGCCATGCGGACCCTGTTGCCAGCGCCCCGGTGCGCTTTTACCGCACCCTTTCACCCTTGCCTGTGACCTTTAAGGTCCATCGGCGGTATACTCTCTGTGGCACTTTCCCTTGCCTCCCGAAGGAGGCCGGCGGGCGTTACCCGCCACCCATGTTTCGTGGAGCCCGGACTTTCCTCGCATCTTGCGACACGCGGCTGCCTCAGGCCCCCTGACGCCGCCTCTATAGGCGCAGCGTCAGGATTTGGCAAAGTCCGCGCTTGCGCTCAGTCCTCGCTGCCCGCCAGCAGCAGCTTCCAGACCAGCGCGCCGATCGCCGCGCCTGCCAGCGGCGCGACCCAGAACAGCCACAACTGGCTCACCGCAGCCGTGTCGGCATAGAAGGCCACGCTGGTCGAACGCGCCGGATTGACCGAGGTGTTGGTGACCGGGATCGAAATCAGGTGGATCAGCGTGAGCGCCAGTCCGATCGCGATAGGTGCAAAGCCCGCCTGCGCCTTGGACGAGGTCGCGCCGAGGATCACGATCAGGAACACCGCGGTCAGCACCACCTCGATCACCAGCGCCGACAGCATCGAATAGCCGCCGGGCGACAACTCGCCAAAGCCGTTCGAGGCAAACCCGCCCGCGGCAAACTCCGGCGCGCCGCTGGCGATCACGAACAGCACGCCCGCTGCACAAAACGAGCCGAGCACCTGCGCTGCCCAGTAAGGCACCAACTCAGCCCAACCAAAGCGCCCGCCGATGGCAAGGCCAAGCGAAACCGCCGGGTTGAAATGCCCGCCTGAAATCCCGCCCACCGCATAGGCCATGGTCAGCACGGTCAGGCCGAAAGCCAGCGATACGCCGGCAAAGCCGATCCCCAGTTCGGGAAAGCCCGCCGCCAGCACCGCTGAGCCGCAGCCGCCGAACACCAGCCAGAACGTGCCGAAAAACTCGGCTGCCAATTTCTTTGTCATCATATCGTGATCCCCTTTTTTGGGCTCCGATACCGAACTTCTTGCCGGCGACTGTAGAATTTCCAACAATCTTGCCTAACGCGTGCGCCCCTGATCGCGGTCGAGCAGCAATTGCCACAATATTGCGGCAACCTCGCCGTCCGGTACGCCGGTGATGCGTTCGGGCCGCCAGCGCCGCTCGAAGGCTTCAACCGCCTTGGCCTGATCGGTGATGTCGTAGCCGAACCGTTCGAGGCCGAGGTAGAACGCGCCATCATTGTGGAAAGGATCGCCCGCGGCAAGGCAAGTCGGGCGCGGCAGACACAGCTTGACCTCGGCGAGGCGGTGCCACGGGAACAGCTCGCCCGGATCGACCTTGCGCATCGGCGCGACATCGGAGTGGCCGACGACATTGGCGCGCGGAATGTCATATTGCTTGACGATCCGCGCCAGCAGCGGGATCAGCGCATCAATCTGCGCACCGGTGAACGAACGGTAGCCGAGCCCATGGCCGGGATGATCAAGCTCGATCCCGATGCTTGCCGAGTTCACATCCGGGATCCCGCGCCAATAGGAGGCGCCCGCATGCCATGCACGGCGGTCTTCGGGCACCAGCCGGATCACCTCGCCTTCCTCGGTGATGCAGTAATGCGCGCTGACCGAGACGGCGGGATCGCACATCCGCGCAAGCGCGGTCTCGACCGGCTTCATCTCGGTATAGTGGAGCACCACCATCGAGATCGGCAGGGTGCGCTCGTTGTGATTGGGCGATGACACCTCGCGGTGCACCAACTCGTCATCGCAGCTGTCATTGCCCCCCAGCATCGACGATCTCTACCCGATCATACCCGCGGGTTCGGGCAGCGCCGCACCCAAGACCAGCACCCCGTCACCCAGCTTGTATTGCAAGCCGCCGTCCATTTCCTCGGCTACCACCGCGATCATGTGCGCGGCCGCCGTGCGGCTGGTGATCTCGCCTTCTGCCAGATCGCCCTGGAGCGCGCGGCCGATGGTCTCGTCAAAGGCAATCCGGTCTCCGCGGGCGCGCGCGACAATCTCGACCGCTCCGTCGCGGCGCTCGGCCCCGATGTCGAGCGTGCCGCCGCGCACCAGCGCATCGAGTCCGATCTGCGCCAGGTTGAGCAGCACCTTGACCGCAGGCTTGGGCAGGCTCGGATCGGCAATCGCCCAGTTGATCTCGATCCGCTTGTTATCGGCTGTGAGCGCCTCGATCACGGCCTTGGCCTCGTCGATCGGGATCGCCTCGCCGAACCCACCGGCCGCGCCGAAAGCGAGGCGGAAGAACTTCAGCTTGTCGGTGCTAATGCGGGCTGATTGTTCCAGCAGCTCCATGCAGCGCGCGCGCATCTCGGGGTCATGCTCCTCGGCTAGCAATTCCAGCCCGTTGGCGAGCGCGCCGACCGGCGAGAGCATGTCATGGCACAGGCGCGAGCAGAGCATCGCGGCGAGATCGGTTTGGGAGATCATGGAAACGGCTAAATCCAGCCTTGTTGGAGACACATGAGACATTGTCTAAGAGGAAAAAACCCGCCTTGCCAACCGCTGGCCCGACACGAGCGGGCAGAATGGGCGCAAAAGACGGGAAAACGCTTCGACATGGCGCAAACCTAGCTTTTGGCGAGGGTGTAGGAAAGCGCCGCAAAGCCCTCCGCCCCGTCCTTCCAGAACCGCACGTCCTCGCCAGCGAGGATCGCCCACACCCGCTCGTCGCCCGAGGCCGAGGCGCGGTCGGTGGCCGACGGGACCGGTTCGCCCACGGGGTGCGAGTGGAAATAGCCGAGCACCTCCGGTCCGCCGCTGCGCGCGGCGCGATGCGCGTCGATCAGCGCCTGCGGGTCGATTTCGAAATGGGTGGCGGGCGTAGGGTGGACATTGGCGGCTTGGCGCGCCGCAGTTATCCGGCACCCCGCGCCCAGCAACAGCCCGCACGCTTCGTTCGGGTGCGCCAAGCGGGCGGCCTGCCGCATGGCAGTGAGGGCTTCGCTTGTCACTTCGAGATCCATCGCGCATGGCCATAGCATGTCCGCGAGCGAAATCATCACCGGCACCATCCTCGAATCCGCCGGTTCGGGCGCCCGCCTCGACAAGGCGCTGGCCGAGGCGACCGGGCTTTCGCGCGCGCGGGTGCAGGGGTTGATCGACGAGGGCCGGGTCGATGTGGCAGGCAAAACCGCCACTTCGGCCTCGATGAATGTCATCGCCAATACGCCGTTCCGGATCATCATTGCCGCCGCCATGCCGGCTCAGGCTGCCCCTGAAGATATTCCGCTGACCATAGCCTATGAAGACGCGCATCTGATCGTGGTCGACAAGCCTGCGGGCATGGTCGTCCACCCAGCGGCGGGCAACATCACCGGCACGCTGGTCAATGCGCTGCTGCACCATTGCCGGGGTCAGCTCTCTGGCATCAACGGCGTCGCACGGCCCGGGATTGTCCACCGGATCGACAAGGACACCTCGGGGCTGCTTGTAATTGCCAAGAGCGACGCCGCGCATGAAGGCCTCGCGGTGCAGTTCGCCGCACACACGGTCCACCGCCGCTATCTCGCGGTCTGCGCGGGACATCCAAGCCCAAGCGAGGGCACGATCGACGCGCGCGTCGGCCGCTCGGACAGTGACCGAAAGAAAATGACGGTGCTCCCCAACAATTCCTCGCGCGGCAAGACGGCGATCACCCACTACAAGGTGCTCGAGCGGCTTGATGAGGCCGCGCTGATCGAATGCCGGCTCGAAACCGGTCGGACCCACCAGGTGCGCGTTCACTGCGCGTCAATCGGTCATCCGCTATTGGGAGACCCTGCCTATGGCCGCACCCCTAAACCCCTTCGCCCGGTCCTCGAGCGACTCGGCTTTGCCCGGCAGGCCCTGCACGCCGCCGAATTGGGTTTCGTGCACCCGATCACAGGCGAAAACATCCGTTGTGGCAGCGATACCCCGCCCGACATGGCGGAACTTATCGACCAACTGCGCCATTGTGATCGATGAAACGCGCATACATCTCACAGCTTTTCGCGTATATTCGTAACGCGTGGCCCAGTTCGCTCAGATGCCCATCAGGGGTCCGGCGCAAGCGGTCGACGCCAGAAAGGTTAGGTAAATTGTGACCAAGTCTCCAAGTGTCCGAAAGAAAGGCCCTTCGGTCCCGGCGTTAAGCGGCGAGCAGAGCCTCAACCGCTATCTGTCCGAAATCAGGAAATTCCCGGTGCTGACCGCCGAGCAGGAATACATGCTCGCCAAGCGCTATCAGGAACACGAGGATCCCGAAGCCGCAGCCCAGCTGGTGACGTCGCACCTGCGTCTCGTCGCGAAGATCGCGATGGGTTACCGCGGCTATGGTCTGCCGGTCGCCGATCTCATTTCCGAAGGCAATGTCGGCCTGATGCAGGGCGTCAAGAAGTTCGAGCCCGATCGCGGCTTCCGCCTCGCGACCTACGCGATGTGGTGGATCAAGGCCTCGATCCAGGAGTTCATCCTGCGTTCGTGGAGCCTTGTGAAAATGGGCACCACCGCTGCGCAGAAGAAGCTGTTCTTCAACCTGCGCCGCATGAAAAAGCAGCTCGAAGCCTACGAGGACACCGATCTCAGCCCCGCTGACGTGACCAAGATCGCGACCGATCTCGGCGTGCCCGAGCAGGACGTGATCAACATGAACCGGCGCATGATGATGGGCGGCGACGGCTCGCTCAACACGCCGATGCGCGGGGGCGAGGAAGGCTCGGGCGAATGGCAGGACTGGCTGACGGATGACCGTCCGCTGCAGGACGAAACCGTCGCCGAGGCCGAAGAATCGCAGATGCGCATGGCGATGCTGTCCGAAGCGATGGACAGCCTCAACGAGCGCGAGCGCCACATCCTCACCGAACGCCGCCTGACCGACAAGCCGCAGACGCTCGAAGAACTGAGTCAGGTCTACGACGTCAGCCGCGAACGCATCCGCCAGATCGAGGTGCGCGGCTTTGAAAAGCTGCAAAAGGCGATGCAGCGGATCGCGGGCGAGCGGCTGCTGCCCGGAGCCGCATAGAGCGTTGCCTGAAGCGTCGCGGCACTGACAAGACAAGACCCTCTCCGGCCCTGCGCCGGGGAGGGTTTTCTTTTGCGACCGGCGAAACGCGCGGCTAAGCCCCTCACCATGGCCCGTCCCTTCGTCCGCTTTATTGCCAGGTTCATCCTCGGATTCATCGGCCTCACGCTGTTGCTGGTGGTGGCCTTCAAGTGGCTGCCTGTCCCTTTCACCGCGACCATGCTGATGGACGGCGAGGGCTTCACCAACGATTGGGAGAGCCTCGACAATATCGACCGCAATCTCGTCTCGGCGGTGATCGCGGCCGAGGATTCGCGCTTTTGCGAGCATTACGGCTTCGATAGCGAGGCGATCGAGCAGGCGATGCGGGAGAACCTCGAAGCTGCCGAAAGTGGCGGCCGGATCCGCGGAGGCTCGACCATCAGCCAGCAGACCGCCAAGAACGTCTTCCTGTGGCAAGGCGGGGGGTTCTTCCGCAAGGGACTGGAGGCCTGGTTCACCTTCTGGATCGAAACGGTCTGGGGCAAGCGGCGGATCATGGAAGTCTATCTCAACGTCGCCGAAACCGGGATCGGCACCTATGGCGCCGAGGCCGGGTCGCAGCGCTATTTCGGCCACTCTGCCGCACGGCTCTCGCCCGACGAGGCGAGCCGGATGGCCGCCGCCCTGCCCAGCCCCAAGAAGCGCGCGGTGAAGAACCCCGGCGGATGGCTGGCGCGCCACGGCAACCGGATCGAACGGCGGATCGGGATCGTCAGGCGTGACGGGCTCGATGCTTGCGTCTATCAGTAAGCCATCATGGCCCACGCACACGCCCATCATCACCATGCCCACGCCAGCGGCGCCTCCGACTGTCACGGACTGCATGATGCAAATGGCCACCATCACGGGCCGCAGAATTTCGGCAACGCTTTTGCTTTCGGGATCGGGCTCAACCTCGCCTTCGCGCTGATCGAGGCCGCTGCGGGCCTGCTCTACGGCTCGATGGCGCTGGTGGCCGATGCGGGGCACAACCTGTCCGACGTGCTGGCGCTGGTGCTCGCCTGGGTCGCCAGCATCGCCGCGCGCCGCCCGCCCTCGGGCCGCTACACCTATGGCTACAAGAACGCGACCATCCTCGCCGCGCTCGGCAATGCCTTGCTGCTGGCCTTCGCGATCGGCGCAATCCTGTTCGAGACGCTCCAGCGGATAATGACCCCGCAGGAGCCGCAGGGGCTGGTGATGGCGATCGTCGCCGGGATCGGGATCGCGATCAACACGCTGACAGCCATGCTGTTTCTGCGCGGTCAGGAGGATATCAATATTCGCGGGGCCTATCTCCACATGGCCGCCGATGCGCTGGTGTCGTTTGGCGTGGTGGTCGCCGGGCTGGTGATCCTCGTCACCGGCTTCACCTGGATCGATCTGCTGGTGAGCCTCGCGATCCTTGCGGTGATCGCCTGGGGAACCTGGGGCCTCGCGCGGGACAGCCTCAAGATGGGGCTGCTGGCGGTCCCGGCCCGGATCGATCTGGCCGAAGTAAAGCAGCATCTTGCCAGTTTCGACGGCGTGACCGCCGTGCACGATCTCCATGTCTGGCCGATGTCGACCACCGAAGTGGCGCTGACCGCACATCTGGTGATGCCCGGCCACCCCGCACCCGACAGCTTCCTGCGGGATGTGGCAAACTCGCTCGAAGGGCGGTTCGGGGTCGGGCATGCGACGCTCCAGATCGAGCGCGACGAGGATCTGTGCGGTCGGCCGTGCGAGCAGGGCTTCTGATGGCTGCCCGCCCCCGCGCGGCCAGCGATGAAGCGCGCGAAGCCCTGCGCGAGGCGATGGAGCGCCTCGCTGCGGGCGACCATGCGGCGCTCGAAATCGTCTATCGCATGACGCGGGTGAAGCTGTTCGGTATCTGCCTGCGTATCTTGGGCGACAGAAAGGAAGCCGAGGACGCCTTGCAAGACGTCTATGTCAATCTCTGGCAGCGGGCCGACCGCTATGATCCCGCGCGGGCAAGCCCGATTTCGTGGCTGGCGACCTTTGCCCGCAACCGCGCGATCGACCGGCTACGCACCGGCAAGGTGCGTGGCGGCGCGGTCGGGATCGAGGAAGCTGCCCCGCTGCCTGATCAATCGCCGCTGGCCGATATGTTGCTGGTCGATGCCGAGCAGTCCGCGCAGATCCACAAGTGCCTCGGCGGGCTCGATGCGCGCACCCAGAGCCACATCCGTGCGGCCTTTTTCGATGGGCAGACCTATGCCCAGCTGGCCGATCAGGCGGGCGTGCCGCTGGGCACAATGAAAAGCTGGATACGCCGCGGGCTACAACGCCTGCGCGCGTGCCTTGAAGCGAGCGAAGCGGCATGAGCGGCCCCGAAGAGACCCCCGAACCCGAAGTCACCCGCGACGATCCGATGATCGCCGCCGAGTGGGCGCTGGGCCTGCTCGAGGGCGAGGAACTGCTCGCCGCGCGCGGGAAATTTGCCAGCGATCCCGCCTTTGCCTGGCGCAAGGAGTGGTGGGACAACTGGTTTGCCCCCTGGACCGACGAGATGGCCGGCGGTGCCGAGCCGGGCGACCACGTGTGGGAAGGCATCGCCGCGCGGGTCGCACCACAGCCCGGCGCGAGCGGCGGCAACGGCGGCGGCGGCGGCGAAGTGATCGCATTGCGCGCGCGCCTGCGCCGCTGGCAATGGGCCGCCGGGCTGACCTCGGCCGCAGCGGCTACGGCGCTGGCGCTGCTGGCCTTTGCGCCCGGCAATGCCCCGGTCAGCGCCCCGGGCGCCCAACCCGCACAGATCGCAGCGGCCGCGCCAATGGTGGCAACCGTGCCGATTGGCGATAGCGGCCTGCGGCTCGATGTGACCTACATCCCCGAAAGCGAGCGGATGCTGGTCGCGGCCATCGGCCTCACGGCTGACGGCGTGCATGATCACGAGCTGTGGCTGGTGCCCAAGGACGACGGTCCGCTGCAATCGCTGGGTGTGGTTAAGCCGGGCACGGTGCAGGGCATGACCGTTCCTGCCGCCGTCACCGCCAAAATGGGCGCGGGCGCAGGCTTGGTGCTCACGCGCGAACCGCTTGGTGGCAAGCCTGCAGACAAGGAAGCCGGCCCCGTGGTCGCCAGTGGCTATTTCAAGACCGTCTGAGCCGCCGCCCTCGCTTCGGCGCACTCCAATGGCAATTCATCCGCATTAGTAATTTTTCTGCATCCGCTCTTTGGGGGACTGCGTAGTTCTGTGTGCAAGCGGGAGGGCTTGCAGACGAAACGTTCCTCTCAAGGAGATTGCCTGTGACCCCCAAGACCACCCTGACCGCGATCATCGCCGCCGCACTTGCCGCCACCACCGGCCTCGTCGCCGCCCCCGCGCTGGCTGACCACCACAAGTCTGCGATGGCCGCCGAAGCCAATATCGTTCAGACCGCGATGAGCACCGGCGTGCACAACACGCTTGTCGCTGCGGTGAAGGCCGCTGGCCTCGTCGACACCCTGTCTAGCCCCGGCCCGTTCACGGTCTTCGCGCCGACCGACACCGCCTTTGCCAAGCTCCCCGAGGGCACCGTTGCCACGCTGGTGAAGCCGGAAAACAAGGGCACGCTGACCACCATCCTCACCTATCACGCCGTAGCCGGCAAGGTGACCGCAGGTGACCTCGTCAAGCTGATCGGCGCCAATGGCGGCAAGGCCACCCTCACCACCGTGCAGGGCGGCAAGCTGACCGCCGAACTGATCGGCGGCAAGGTCGTGATCACCGATACCAAAGGCCGCAAGACCACCGT
>JBKDUW010000134.1:0-3149 GCA_046339235.1 Erythrobacteraceae bacterium
GCCGTTGGTGCCGGCATAGATCGACACGGTCTGCTCCTCGAACGGCATCGGCGAGAACTGCGCCTGCTTGAGCAGCTCGGTCAGACGCGCGCCGCGGTTGAGCAGCTTCTGGGTCGAGGCATCGAGGTCCGAGCCGAACTGAGCGAAGGCCGCCATTTCGCGGTACTGCGCCAGATCGAGCTTCATCGAGCCCGACACCTTCTTCATCGCCTTGGTCTGGGCAGCACCGCCGACGCGGCTGACCGAAAGGCCGACGTTGATCGCCGGACGGATGCCCTGATAGAACAGGCCGGTTTCAAGGAAGATCTGGCCGTCGGTGATCGAGATCACGTTGGTCGGGATGTAGGCCGACACGTCGCCAGCCTGAGTTTCGATGATCGGCAGCGCGGTGAGCGAACCGTGACCGTTTTCCTCGTTCATCTTGGCCGCACGCTCGAGCAGACGGCTGTGCAGGTAGAAAACGTCGCCAGGGTAAGCTTCGCGGCCTGGAGGACGACGCAGCAGCAGCGACATCTGGCGGTAAGCCACAGCCTGCTTGGAAAGGTCGTCATAGACGATCACGGCGTGCATGCCGTTGTCGCGGAAGAATTCGCCCATCGCGCAGCCGGTGTAGGGCGCGAGATACTGAAGCGGCGCGGGCTCTGAAGCGGTCGCGGCGACAACGATAGAATATTCCATCGCGCCGTTTTCTTCGAGCTGCTTGACGATCTGCGCGACCGTCGAGCGCTTCTGGCCGACCGCGACATAGACGCAGTAAAGCTTCTTGCCTTCATCGTCGCCGGCGTTGGCTTCCTTCTGGTTAATGAAGGTGTCGATCGCGACAGCGGTCTTGCCGGTCTGGCGGTCACCGATGATCAGTTCGCGCTGACCGCGGCCCACGGGCACCAGCGCGTCAATCGCCTTGAGACCGGTCTGTACCGGCTCCGAGACGGATTCGCGCGGGATGATGCCCGGCGCCTTGACTTCGACGCGGCTGCGCTGCGTGGTTTCGATCGGGCCTTTGCCGTCGATCGGGTTGCCGAGCGCATCGACGACGCGGCCGAGCAGGCCCTTGCCGACCGGCACGTCGACGATGGTGCCGGTGCGCTTGACGACATCGCCTTCCTTGATCTCGCTATCCGAGCCGAAGATCACGACGCCGACATTATCGGCTTCGAGGTTCAAGGCCATGCCCTGCACCCCGTTGGCGAATTCCACCATCTCGCCGGCCTGCACCTGATCGAGGCCGTGGATGCGGGCGATCCCGTCACCCACCGACAGCACGGTGCCGGTTTCGCTCACTTCGGCTTCGGTGCCGAAATTGGCGATCTGGTCCTTGATGACCTTCGAGATTTCAGCGGCGCGGATTTCCATTAGATTGTCCTTTAGGCCTTCATGGCTTGGGCAAGCGAGTTGAGACGGGTCCGGATCGAGGCATCAATGCGCTGCGAGCCGATGGTAACGACAAGGCCGCCTAGCAGGTCAGGATTGACTGCGGCAGTGAGCATGACAGTGCGGCCTTCGCGCGCCGTCAGCTTGGTCTTAAGCGCGGCGAGCTGGGCCTCGCTGAGCGGGTGCGCGCTGGTGACGGTGGCGGTCACTTCGCCGCGCTGGGCTGCGGCAATCGCCTTGAAGGCGCTGATGATGGCGGGCAGCTTGGCTAGACGGCGGTTGGTGGCGAGCACGCCGAGGAAATTGGCGGTCAGCGCGTCAAGCTTGAGCTGCTTCGCCACCGCCGCAATCGCCTTGCCCTGCACGTCGCGCGCGAGTTCGGGATTGGTGGTCAGATCGGCCAGATCGGACGATTCGGCGAGCGCAGCGCTCAGCGTTTCGAGATCGCTCTCGACAGGCGTGACCTTGCCGTTCTCGCTTGCGAGATCGAACAGGGCCGAAGCGTAACGCCCAGCCAGGCTAGCCTTGATACCGGCGGAAATATCCACGCGTGTGCAGTCCTCTTGCGAGCTTCGATGAGCAATTGCTTGGGCCTTGGGAGTGGGGCGTGCGCTGGGGCTGCCCTTAAGGCTGGCGCGCGCCTAGCAATTGATTCCCGATGGTGCAAGCCGGTGAGCCGGGATTTGTGCAGGTGCGAGAAGAAAGGCGGCTATTATGGCGCGGCCAGTTCGCGCGCTCCGGCCGCCTTCGGGCCGCAGCGATAGACCAGCCGTTCGTTCGGAGTCTCGGGTAAGAGGGCGGTGATCGCGGATTGCTGTTCGCCGAGTTTGCGTGCCGCCTCGCTCACCCCGCAGGCGGGCGGGGCATATTGGCCGCGGGCGGCGAGCACCTTGTCCATCGCCGCCTTGGCGAGCAGGTAGCGATCGGTGCGGAAGGTGCGGGTGGCCGGATCATAACGGTTTACCGCAACGGCGGCTTCGTCCTCGAGCACCAGCACCCGGTTCCATTCGCCGCCTGCGGCAAGGCCATATTGCGTGCGGGTGTTGACGCAAGCATCGGCGGCCCAGTCAAACGCGACATCATCGGTGCGCGCGGTGGTCACCCGGCTGCGTTCGGGCACCAGCGTGCAGATCAGCGCGCCGTCGGCGGCAAGCGTGGGGTCAGCCGCGGTGCCTGCGCCGCCCTCGCCATCCTGTTGCGAGACCGCGGCGGTGACCCGGTCCTCGATCGCGGCGACGCCGGGGCGGGTGAGCCACAGCACCACCGCGCCGATCAGCGCCGCGCCGGCAAGTCCCGCCGCGATCCCGGCGCGCTTGCGGGTTTCGGGCGCGCTCCGCCATTGCAACGCCGCATAGCCGCTGCCGAGCGCGGTCAGCAGCGCCAGCAAGGCCAGCGCCATCGCGTTCTCGCGCGCGGCGATCACGTCCATCTGCGCGGTCAGCAGCGCCGCCTCGCGCGCTTCGCCAGCCTGAACCGCGCGCTCGGCGAGCCGGTCGCGGGCCACGGCCTGCTCGGCTTCGAGCCGCTGGCGCTCTTCGGCATTGAGGTCGGCGATCGAGCGGCAGGGCAGGGCATTGGTGACTGGCTCGACCCCGTTCTCGCGCAGGAACGGCGCCAGTTCGCGCAAGGATACCGCAAAGTAGAACTCCGCATCCCCGCTCGCCGAATCCGCGCCGAAGCTGTTCACGCCGAGCACCCGCCCGCAGGGATCGAGCAGCGGCCCGCCCGAATTGCCGCGCGCGATCGGGGCGGTGTGGAGCAGCGTATCGAACTGGCGG
>JBKDUW010000135.1:0-15564 GCA_046339235.1 Erythrobacteraceae bacterium
TGGATGCCCCGCAAGGATTCGAACCTTGATTGACGGAGTCAGAGTCCGCTCTCTTACCATTAGAGGACGGGGCATTGGCCTTACCGTCGGGCAGGGCCCGGCGGATGCAGCGAAGGCGCTCCCTAGTTTTGTGCAGGCGCAAGGTCAAGGCCGCTTGCGCGATAGGGCAGGCGCCGCGCTTGCCCTTCACCGGGGCTTGGGGTACCTTGGCAACAAGTGCCGGGCGTGCATGCGCATGCCGCGGTGATTGGAAAGTACGAGCATTATGGCGGAAACCATGCCGCCGGACAGAAATGCAAGGGCTGGCAAGAAACGGGGCTCAAGGTCCGGCAAGGTAGCTGATTTTCGCTACACTCGCGCCCCCCAGCCAGATTTGCCCCGCAAGAACGGCCGCGATGGCCGGATCAAGGGCAATGCGCCGCCGGCTGCTGCGGCCGCTTCGGGGGCAGCATCGGGACAGGCGCGCCGCGACCAGGATCTGGCTGCGATCGGCACTTCGAGGCCCAGCCATCAGGGCGAGGCCTATGCCGCGCTCGATCTCGGCACCAATAATTGCCGCTTGCTGATCGCCCGCCCCTCGGGCCGCGATTTCACGGTGATCGACGCTTTCAGCCGGGTGGTGAAGCTGGGCGAAGGCCTCGCCACCACCGGCAAGCTTTCCGACAAGGCGATGGACCGCACGCTGTCGGCGCTCACCATCTGCGCCGACAAGCTCCAGCGCCGCAGCGTGCGCCTCGCCCGCTCGGTCGCGACCGAGGCCTGCCGCAGAGCCACCAACGGCCCCGATTTCATCGAGCGGGTGCGGCGCGAGACCGGCATCGCGCTCGACATCATCAGCGCCGAGGAAGAAGCACGCCTGGCGGTGCTGGGCTGCCACATCCTGCTCGAAGCGGGCGATGGCCCGGCGATGATCTTCGACATCGGCGGCGGCTCGACCGAGCTGGTTCTGGTCGAGGCGGGCGGCAATGCCGAGGCGAGCCGCGTGCCGCGGATCCTCGACTGGCAGAGCGTGCCGTGGGGCGTCGTCTCGCTCACCGACACGGTCGGGCGCAGCGAGGAAGGCGAGGACGCGCGCATCGCCCGCTATGCCAAGATGCGGCAACTGGTGTCGGACAGTTTCGCCCCCTTTGCCGCGCGCGTTTCCGGATCGGCCGCCCATCCCGATATCCGCCTGTTGGGCACCAGCGGCACAGTGACGACGCTCGCCAGCCTCTATCTCGAACTGCCCAGCTATGATCGCCGCGCGGTCGACGGCTTGATCGTGCCGGCCGCCGAAATGCGCGAGATCAGCGCGCGATTGAGCGTGATGACCCCCTATGAACGCAGCACCCTGCCCTGCATCGGACAGGATCGCGCCGATCTGGTGGTGGCGGGCTGCGCGATCCTCGAGGCGATTCTCGATCTGTGGCCCGCACGGCGGCTGGGCGTTGCCGATCGCGGCATTCGCGAGGGCATCCTCAGGAGCATGATGGCCGCCGAGCGGCGCAGCGAACGCTCCTTGCGCGCGCTCCAGCAGCAGCGCGGCGGGAAGTCTGCACAATGAGCCGCGGCGACAAGAACCCCAGCAAGCGGGTGAAGACCGCCAAGGGCCGCACCGCATCACAGGTGCGATGGCTCGAACGCCAGCTTAATGATCCCTATGTGCGGCAGGCCAAGGCCGACGGCTATCGCAGCCGTGCGGCTTACAAGCTGATTGAACTCGACGAGAAATTCGGATTGCTCAAGGGCGCGACGCGCGTGGTCGATCTCGGCATCGCGCCGGGCGGCTGGGCGCAGGTGGTGCGCGCCAAGTCACCCAAGGCGCAGGTGGTCGGGATCGATCTGCTCCCCGTCGATCCGCTCGAAGGGGTGACGATCTTCCAGATGGATTTCATGGCCGATGCTGCCCCGCAGGCGCTGGCCGATGCGCTGGGCGGCGCGCCCGATCTGGTGATGTCCGACATGGCCGCCAACACCGTTGGCCACAAGCAGACCGATCACCTGCGCACGATGGGACTGGTCGAGGCAGCGGCGTGGTTTGCGGTGGAGAATCTCGCGCCCGGCGGCGCCTTCGTCGCCAAGGTGCTGGCAGGCGGAACCGACACCGATCTGCTCGCCCTGCTGAAGAAGCACTTCACCACCGTCAAACACGCCAAGCCGCCCGCGAGCCGCAAGGATTCGTCCGAATGGTATGTGGTGGCGCAGAAACTCAAAGGGCACGAGTAAGCCCGCGCCCTTTGAATTTCGGTCTATTCGGTGGCGGCTGCCGGATCGGTGCCGGCTTCCGCCTCAGCCACCGCGCCTGCTTCTTCTTCGGCCGAAGCCGCTTCCTCGCCGCCCGCTGCGGCCGCATCGGCCACGAAGGTCGGCACCGGCAGATTGGCGCCCTTGGAATTGAGATACATCGCCAGCGCGGCGCGGTCTTCAATCTTGGAGAGACCGGCGAAGCTCATCTTGGTGCCCGAGACATAGGCCTTGGGGTTCTTGAGCCACTGGTTCATCTTGTCCCAGTCCCAGGTGCCGCCCAGCGCCTTCATTTCGGCGCTATAGGCAAAGCCGCCCTTGGCCGCGACCGGGCCGCCCATCACGCCGCCCAGATTCGGGCCGATGCCATTGGCGCCGCCCGCATCGATCGTGTGGCAGCTCTGGCACTTGGAATAGGCCTTCTCGCCCGCGGCGACCAGTTCGACGGCGGGCATCATGTTGAGCGCTTCCGCCATCGACATTTCGGCCGGGCCTGCGCCTTCCTCGACCGCGCCTTCGATCACGTAGCCGAGCTTTTCCGGGCGTTCCGGCTTGTCGCCATGGAAGAACTTGCCCGAGAGGATCGAAAGACCCAGCCCGAGGCCTGCCGCGAACAGCACCCAGCCGGCCGCGGTGTTGAACAGATCGCCACCACCAGTCTGGCCTGCGGCGTTTTCCTGCGAAGAGTTGTCCTGTGTCATCCCGCCGGCTCCATAGTGTTGCCTGACGACGCGCGCAAGGGCGATCGTGGCATGAATCCTTGCAGCTTTTGCAAGCGGGCTTGCCGCCTCGCGTGCGGGCCTCTAGCAGCCTTGGCATCATGCGATCCTTCCCTGGCCCTGCTCTTGAAATCGTCGACCGGATGCGCGCTGCAGCCGCCGCCGATCCGGCGCGCGCGATTGCCTTCCAGGGCTCGCCCGGCGCCAATTCGCACCGCGCCGCAACCGAGGCCTGCCCTGCATGCAACCCGCTGCCATGCTTCAGTTTTGAAGACGCGCTGGAGGCGGTGAAGGACGGCCGCGCGGCGCAGGCGATCATCCCGATCGAGAATTCGCAGCATGGGCGGGTGGCCGATATCCACTTCCTGCTGCCCGAAAGCGGGCTGCACATCACCGGCGAATATTTCATGCCGATCCACCACGCGCTGATGGCGCTTGGGAGCGGCCCGTTCGAAGCGGCCTATTCGCACCCGCAGGCCTTGGGCCAGTCGCGCCACTATCTGCGCGCGCGCGGGATCGTGCCCTTGAGCCATGCCGATACTGCAGGCGCGGCGGCTTACGTGGCCGAGCGCGGCGATCCCAATGTCGCCGCCATCGCCCCGGCGCTCGCGGCCGAGCTCTACGGGCTCACGATCATCGAGCACAATGTCGAGGACAGCCCCGACAACATGACCCGCTTCGTGATCCTCGCCCGCGAGCCGCTGGCGAGCGGGACGCTGGCGGGCAAGCCGGTGATGACGACCTTCATCTTCGAGGTGAAGAACATCCCCGCCGCGCTCTACAAGTCGCTGGGCGGCTTCGCCACCAACGGCGTCAATATGACCAAGCTGGAAAGCTACCAGCAAGGCACCAGCTTTGCCGCGACCACCTTTTACGCCGACATCATCGGCGCACCGGGCGATCCGGGCGTGGACCGGGCGCTGGAGGAATGCGCGTTCCATTCCAAGGAATTGCGCATTCTGGGAACCTACGAACAGGCCCGCGCCAGAGGTTGAAGCGCGGTTGAGGCGCGGACAAAAGGGTTAACGCCGCAAGCGGCGCGGTTTCGCGGTTGCACCTCGGCAGATGGCGTGCCACCAAGTCGCACGAATGACCGCAGCGGCGCAGACCCTCCCGGCCGAATCACCAGAAGATTCAGGCGTATCCCTCGCCTTCGATGCGTCAGCATGGGAGCGCCTGCGCGATGATGGCGACATCCAGTTCGCCCCCGTCGATATCCCCGAAATCAAACCGCCCGAACCGAGCTGGTTCGAAAAGATGCTGGCCCAGCTGTTCCAGTTCCTCGGCGAGCTGTTCGCACCGCTCGGCCAGCTCTTCGGGGCTTCGTGGTGGTGGCTGCAATGCGTGCTGCTTGGCGCGGTCGCGCTGTTCGTGATCATGCTGCTGTGGCGCAATTTCGGCCCGCTCGGCGCCCGCAGCCGCAATGCCGCCGCGGCGGCCGAGGAGGAATGGCAGCCCGAACATGCCGCCACCCTCGCGCTGCTGGAAGATGCCGACCGGCTGGCGGCCGAAGGCCGGTTTGACGAGGCCACGCGCCTGCTGCTTCAGCGTTCTGTCGGACAGATGGCTGCAGCGCGGCCCGACTGGGTCGAACCGTCAAGCACCGCGCGCGAACTAGCCGCGCTGCCCGCTCTGCCCGAGGCCGCCCGCACCGCCTTTCGCGTCATCGCCGAGCGGGTCGAGCGCAGCCTGTTCGCGCTTAGGGCGCTCGAACGCAGCGACTGGGAAGCGGCGCGCGCCGCCTATGCCGATTTCGCGCTCGCCCGCCTCAATGTGCGGCAGCAACTGGCATGAGCGGCAGCGGAGCGACCTTCTCACGCGGGGGCGCACTGGCGCTGGTGGCGGGCGGCTTTGCGCTTTTCCTGTTGCTGATATACCTGCTGGCCGCAGGTGAGGGCTTTGGCGGTGGGGGCAACAACGGCGATGCCCATGCCGCTGCCAAGGGCCTCAATGGCTATGCGGGCCTCGTGCGGCTGGCGGAGGAATCGGGCTATAATGTTACCCGTTCGCGCAGCCCGGCGGGGCTCGAGACTGACGGCCTGCTGGTGCTCACTCCGCCGCCCGCGACCGATCCGGAAGAATTCGCCAAGCTGCTCCAGAAGCGTGAGGACCTCGGGCCGACGCTGGTGATCCTGCCGAAATGGAACGCGGTGCGCCCGCCGCCCTTCCTGCCGCGCGAGGCGCGCGAGAAGTTCAAGTCCGGCTGGGTGGTGATCACGGATGCCTTTCCGCTCGAATGGACTGCAAAACTGCCTGCGCCCTACGGCTTCAAGCATGAAAGCGAGCAGCTCGAATCCGACGAAGCGCCCGACTGGGAGGGCTTCGGCCTTGGCGGCACGCTGCCGACGCGCACGATTCTCTACACCGGCGAGGACGCGCTGCACGAACCGCTGATCACCGATGCCGCCGGGCACTGGCTGGCCCTGCGCGTGGTCGGCAAGGAAGGCGCCGACTTCTACGATAACGCCCACTGGACGGTGTTCCTCGCCGAGCCCGATCTGGTCAACAATTACGGCCTGGCCGACAAGGCCCGCGCCGAAGCGGCGATGGCGCTGCTCAGCACGGCGGCCTATGACGGCGACGTCGAGATGGTCACCTTCGATCTCACATTGAACGGCTTCGGCGCGTCGGAGAACCTGCTGACGCTGGCCTTTCGCCCGCCCTTCCTTGCCGCGACCTTGTGTCTGATGCTGGCGTTGCTGATCATCGGCTGGCGCGCCTTCAAGCGCTTCGGCCCGGCGGCGACAACCGGTGGCCCGGGCATCGCTTTCGGCAAACAGCGGCTGATCGCCAATGGCGCAGGCCTGATCGTGCGCGCACGGCGGCTCCACCTGCTCGGCGCGCCCTATGCCGCGCTGACCGCGCGCCGCCTCGCCGACCGGCTCGGCCTCGCCCGCGCCGATGCCGAGAGTATCGATACCGCGCTCGCGCGCCGCTTGCCGGCCGAGGAGCCTTTCTCGCGCCGCGCCGCGCGGCTCGAATCCGCCACGAGACCCGCCGACATCCTCGGCGCCGCGCAGGCGCTCGACGATCTGACCCGCAAGCTGTGACAGGGGCCACGAACCAATGACCATGAGCCTTACTGATGTGCGCGCGCTCGCCGATGCCATCCGGGCCGAAATCGCCAAGGCGATCGTCGGACAGGACGGCATGGTCGACATGCTGCTGGTGGCACTGCTCTCCGAAGGCCACGTGCTGATGGAAGGCCCGCCCGGCACCGCCAAGACCTTCCTCGCTAATGCCTTTGCGACCGCGCTGGGCCTCGATTTCGGGCGCATCCAGTTCACGCCTGATCTGCTGCCGGGCGATATTCTGGGCTCGAACCTGTTCAACTTCCAGACCAGCCAGTTCACCCTCACCCGCGGGCCGATCTTCTGCGACCTGCTGCTCGCGGACGAGATCAACCGCACCCCGCCCAAGACCCAGGCCGCATTGCTCGAAGCGATGCAGGAACGCCGCGTGACGCTCGACGGGGAAACCCACCACCTGCCCGAACGCTTCATGGTGGTGGCGACCCAGAACCCTATCGAGAACCAGGGCGTCTATCCGCTGCCTGAAGCGCAGCTTGACCGCTTCCTGTTCAAGCTGCTGGTGCCCTATCCGGATGAGGCACAGGAGGCGCGCATCGTCGCCACCTATGGCCAGCGCTCCGGCCCGCAGCGGCCCGCCGATCTCGGTGTGCAGGCGGTCACCAACGCGGCCGGGATCGGTGCCGCCTGCAGCGCGCTGTCGCAGGTCACCGTGGCGGACGAGATCACATCCTATGTCGTGCGGCTGGTGCGCGCCACGCGCGACCATACCGAGCTGACGGTTGGCGCGAGCCCGCGTGCGGCGGTGCTGCTCGCCGGCGCCGCCCGCGCCCGCGCCGCGCTGGAAGGCCGCGATTACGTGATCCCCGATGACGTCAAGGCGCTGGCCGTGCCGGTGCTGCGCCACCGCCTGACGCTATCGCCCGCCGCCGAGATCGAAGGGCGCGACATGGAAGCGCTCGTCGCCGATCTGGTCGAAAGCACCGAGGCGCCAAGGTGATGGGGCGCTAGATCATGGCCGCGCTCCGCAGCCTTGTAGGAGCTGTGCTCGCCCTCTTTGGGCGGCTGCTGATCATTGTGCCGACCGAGCGCGCGGCTTGGGCAATTGCGGGCCTCGCCCCGGTAGCGCTGGTGATCGCCGCGACCGCGCCGGGCGCATGGGTGATCGCGCCGGTGCTGGGCGGGGTGTTGCTGGGGCTGGTGATGCTCGACGGGCTGCTGTCGGGCCGTAATGCCGCCTGGGCGATCCATGCCCCGCCCGATGTCGAAGTCGGCCAGCCCGCTTTGCTGGCGGTGAGCGCACGCTTTGCAGGCGGACGGCAGCGCAATGTCAGCGCGGCGCTCGCCTGCGCTCCGCGGCTGGCGAATGGCGGACGGGTCATGATCGCGCTCGCGCCCGAACGCGACGCCCCCGGCTGGCGCGGCGAGACCAGCGTCACCCCGACGCGGCGCGGCACCGCGCCTGTCACCGAAGCATGGCTGCGGTGGGAAGGGCCGCTCGGCCTTGGCGCAAGGCAGGTCAGCTATCCGCGGGAACAAGCCGTGCGGATCTGGCCCGATCTCACCCCGGTGCGTTCCAAGGACTTGCAGACCTTCCTGCGCAACGCCCAGACCGGCCTCATCGCCCGGCGCATCCGCGGCGAGGGCACGCAGTTCGAGGCATTGAGCGAATACGAAGCCGGGATGGACCGCCGCCGCATCGACTGGAAGGCGAGTGCGCGCCACACGCGGCTTTACGCGCGCGAGAACGAGAGCGAGCGCAACAACCAGATCGTCTTCGCCTTCGATTGCGGGCAGGCGATGTGCGAGCCGGTCGAGGGGCTGCCACGCATCGACCGTGCCGTCTCCGCCGCGCTCACCTGCGCCTATGTTGCGCTCAAGGGCGGGGACAAGTGCGCGCTGTTCGGCTTTGCCCGCCGCCCGCAGCTGATGACCCCCTTCATCACCGAAAGCCGCGCCTTCCACCGCTTGCAGAGCGCGGCGGCCGGGCTCGATTACGAGGCGGCCGAGCCCAATTTCACGCTTGCGCTGGCGACGCTCACCGCCAAGCTCAAGCGGCGGTCGCTGGTGGTGGTGTTCTCCGATTTCACCGATCTCACCAGCGCCGAACTGATGGTCGAGAGCCTCGGGCGGCTGGCGAACAAGCATCTGGTGCTGTTCGTCACCATCGCTGACGCAGAGATCGAAGGGCTGATTGCCGCCCCGCCCGCCGATATCGCCACCCTCGCCCGCACGGTCACCGCCGATACGCTCGCGCAGCAGCGAAAGCTGGTGCTGCAGCGCCTGAAGCGCATGGGGATCGACGTGATCGAGGCGCCGTGGGAAAAGATCGGCCCGCAGCTGATCGACCGCTATTTCCTGATCAAGAACAGCGAAGCGATTGGGTGAGGGGCGGATGAAGACACCAGTTCTCTCCTCATGGTTCGGGCGCGGCGAGATTGCCGCTCCGCCCGATATCGCCAGCGCGACCTTGCGGTCTGACCGTTTCCGGCTGGAGCGCGAAGGCGAATGGCGGCGGCTCGACGCGATCGTCGCGCAGATGGAAAAGGGCGGATTGAAGCGCATCGCCGACGAGGATCTCGTCGCGCTGCCCGCGCTCTATCGCACCGCCGCGTCGAGCCTTGCCGTGGCGCGCGAGACCTCGCTTGATGCCGCCACCCTCGCCTATCTCGAAGCGCTGGTGCAGCGGGCGTGGTTCCAGGTCTATGGCCCGCCGCGCGGGTTCGGCGGCTGGCTGCGCGACTTCGTGCTGGGCGGATGGAGCCGCGCGGTGCGGGCAATATGGCTCGACGTCTGTATCGCGCTGTTCGTGATGGTGGCGGGCGCGATCGTCGGCTGGCTGCTCGTGGCGCAGGACGAGGCGTGGTATTACCGGCTCGTGCCTTCCGGCCTTGCCGATGCCCGGGTGCCGGGCGCCAGCCGCGAGGAGCTGGCCGCCAGCCTTGGCACCGAGGAGAGCGCGGCGGGGCTTGCCAGCTTCGCCGCCCAGCTGTTCAGCAACAATTCGGGGGTGTGCATCCTCGCCTTCGCGCTCGGCTTTGCCTTCGGCATCCCTTCGCTGCTGCTGCTGGTGCACAATATGGCGATGCTCGGCGCGATCTTGTGGCTGTTTTCGGGGCAGGGGCTGACGGTGGAGCTCGCCGCATGGCTCTCGGTCCACGGCACGACCGAGATTTTCGGCATCCTGCTGTCGGGCGCGGCGGGGCTGCATATCGGGCGTTCGATGGCCTTTCCGGGCCATAAGCCGGTGCTCGCTGCGGCGTCCGAAGCAGGCCAGCGCGGCGCGGTGGTGATGGTCGGCGTGGTGATCATGATGATCGTCGCCGCGATCCTCGAGGCCTTCCCGCGCCAGCTGGTTGACGGCACCGGGCCGCGCTTCCTGATCGGCGGTGCGATTCTGGCCTTCTGGCTCGCCTATTTCTTCCTCTACCGCCCGCCGCAGCGCCTGGCCGAGGAGGGCGTATGAACGCCGCCACCGCCAAGCGCAGCCGCGTGATGGTCACGCCCGAGGGGCTGGCGCTGCCGGTCACGATCGCCTCGCGCGGCTCGCGCGCGGGGGCGCTGATGCTCGATGTGATCATCATTTTCGGCGGGCTATTGGCTTTTATCCTCCTGATGCTGTGGATCGCTGGCGGCCTGCTGGAAGACACCGCGCTCGACATCGACAATGCTCCGTCGGGTGCGCAGGAATTTCTGCTGGTCCTCGTGGTTCTGTTCCTGTTCTGCGGCTGGTACGGCTATTTCCTGGTGCAGGAGTTGGGGCCGCGCGGGGCGACATTCGGCAAGCGCATCACCGGCATCCGGATAGCGGCGCACGACGGCGGGCGGTTGGCTGCCGAAGCGGTGATCGCCCGCACTCTGCTGCGCGACATCGAGGTCTTCTATCCGATCGTGATGCTGGTCTCGCTGATGCAGATGAGCGAGAGCGGCGAGGACATCGGCCTGCTCGCCTGGGCGGCGGCGGGCTGGTTCGCGCTGTTCGCGCTGTTCCCCTTCTTCAACCGCGATGCCCTGCGCGCGGGCGACATTGTCGCCGGCACATGGGTTGTCGAAGCCCCGCGCACCAGGCTTGCCGCCACGCTCTCGACGCAGGGCGCGGCCGCCAATCGCGGCGCAAGCGAGGTCACCGGCGCGCGCTACGAATTCGGCGACAAGGAGCTTGCGGTCTACGGCGAGAAGGAATTGCAGACGCTCGAGCGCATGCTGCGCGATGCCCAGCCCGAAGCGCTCGCCGCGGTCCACGCCACGATCTGCCGCAAGATCGGCTGGAACCCGGGCGCGGGCGACGAAAGGGCTTTTCTCGAAGCCTTCTATGCGCAATTGCGGGCCAAGCTCGAAGGCGACATGCGGTTCGGCAAGCGCAAGGCGGACAAGTTCTCATGATGATGGACCGGCGATTGTTTCTTGGCGGCACGCTGGCGCTGGGCGCGTCGGCCTGCGTTCCCCCCGACCAGAGCCTGGCTGGGCGGCTGGCGGCCGAACTGCGGCTGATCGAGGCCGACGCGGGCGGCACGCTGGGCGTGGAGATTTTCGATACGGTGAGCGGCATGTCGCTTGGGCTCAATCAGGATCGCCGTTTCGGCCATGCCTCCTCGTTCAAGTTCAGCCTCGCAGCGCTGCTGCTGCAACGCCATGCGGCGGGCACGATTGATGCGGACAAGCATGTGATGTGGAGCGAGGCCGACATGCTCAGCCCCGCGCCCTTCACCCGCGAGCGCATCGCCACCGGCGCGACATTGCGCGAGCTGGCGCGGGCGACGCAGACCACTTCGGACAATCCGGCGGCCAATATCCTGCTGCGGCAAATGGGCGGCCCGGCGGGACTGACCGCCTTCTGGCGCTCCATCGGCGACGAGGCGAGCCGGATGGATCGCTATGAACCCGAAAACAACCTCGTGCCTTCCAGCGAATTCCGCGACACCGCCACGCCTGTCGCGATGGCGCGCAATGTCGCGAAGATCATCTACGGCGACGTGTTGCCCGAGGCCGAGCGCGCCGAGCTCAAAGGCTGGATGATCGAAACGCAGACCGGCGTGCGCCGCGTGCGCGCCGGGCTGCCCGAAGGCTGGGTGGCGGGCGACAAGACCGGCACCAGCGGGCTGATTGGTGCCGCCGAATACAACTATATCGACATCGGCTTTGCGGAAGGGCCCAAAGGCCAGTCGCCGCTGACCTTCGCCTGCTATTTCCGCGCCCGCCAGACCGAGGACGACATGCTGCCGCGCGGCGAGCTGGCGCTGGCGCGGGTGGGCACGGGGAGCAAGGACTTCGCCGAACCGGAAAAGAGCCTGCCGCTGGTGGGCAAGCTTTACTGATCAATGATCGGGCGTCGCCGAGGCCTTTTCCTCGCCGCCGAAGATCGCCACTTCGCGCAGGCCCGCGCTGGTCGCGCGGCCGCGATACATCCCGGTGGTGTTGAAGCTGAAGATCGCGTGGCCTTGCGGAGTTACGAGGATCACTCCGCCATCGCCGCCCAGATCCTTGACGTCAGCCATCACGGCATCGGCGATGTACTGGGCTTCTTCGGTTCGGACGCCTGCTTCGCTTTCATCCGTGTCCGCCATCACGGTCTTGAGTTCGTTCGCGGCCCGCAACCTTGCGCAGATCTCGTGCGCCACGCCGACACGGATGAAATACTCGCCCCACCCGGTCGCTGACACCGCACAGGCGCGGTTGTCGGCATAGGTGCCTGCGCCGATCACCGGCGCATCGCCAACGCGCCCCCAGCGCTTGCCGGTCATCCCGCCGGTCGAGGTGCCTGCGGCCATATTGCCGTTCTGGTCGAGCGCCACCGCGCCCCCCGTGCCGTACTTGTGATCGACATCGCGCGCCGAGAGCGTCTCTGCCTTCAGCCGCTCGAGCGCCTCGCGCCGTGCAGGCGTGACGAAATATTCGGGCGGGGTGACGGCAAAGCCCTGCGACACCGCGAACTCCTCGGCTCCCTTGCCGACCAGAAACACGTGCTCGCTCTTGGTGCGCACGGTGTCGGCGAGCAGGATCGGGTTCTTGACCGTCTTGACCCCCGCGATTGCCCCCGCGCTGCGATCGCTCCCGTCCATGATCGAGGCGTCGAGCTCGTTGGTGCCCTCCCAGGTGAACACCGCGCCCTTGCCGGCGTTGAACAGAGGCGAATCCTCCAGCGGGATGATCGCGGCCTTGACCGCATCCATCGCGCTCCCGCCCTGGCTAAGCACCTTGACCCCGGCATCGAGCGCGATCTGCAACGCGGCTTCGTATTCGGCGCGCTTCTCGGGCGTCATATCCTTGGGGTCGAGCGTGCCCGCCCCGCCGTGGATCGCCAGCGACCACTTGGGCGCGGGCAGCGCGATGTTTTCGGCGAATGCAGCGGTGGACATGAGGGCGAGCGCGATCAGCGTAATGAGGTTTTTCATGGACAACAGGTGTAACGCGGTGCTGCCGGTTTCGCCAGCTTAACAACACGGCCCGCGCGCGCTAGGGCCCACCCATGATCCTGCGTCCTGCCACCCTCGCCGATGCTCCAGCGCTTGCCGCGCTGGGGGCCGAGACCTTCGTTGCTGCTTTCGGCGATCTCTACAGCCCGGAAGACCTCGAAGCCTTCCTCGCAGCTGTGCACAATCCTGATGCAGTCGCTGGCGAGATTGCGGGCGACAGCTGCACCCATTGCCTGGTCGAGCACGAGGGCGAACTCATCGCCTTCTGCAAGCTGCGCTATCCGAGCCACTACACCGCGCATTCCGACGCGGCGAACCCGATCGAACTGGGCCAGCTTTACGCCCTGCCCGGTCACACCGGCGCCGGGATCGGCACACAGCTGATGGACTGGGCGCTCGGCGTAGCGCGGGAAGGCGGCCACGATGCCGTCCTGCTGTCGGTCTATTCGGAGAACTTCGGCGCGCAGCGGTTCTACCAGCGCTACGGCTTTGCCAAGATCGCCGACATCACCTTTCAGGTCGGCGAGCAGCTTGACCCCGAATTCCTGTATGAACTGAGATTATAACCGGGAGAGAGACAATGAGCGCATTCGGCTGGAGCAGCACCACCGACGAGGTGCTGGAGGGCAAGGACCTCTCGGGACAAGTGGTGTTCATCACCGGAGCCAATTCGGGGCTCGGACAGGAAACCGCGCGCGCGATGGCGGCCAAGGGCGCGCATGTCGTGATGGCGGGGCGCGATCAGGCCAAGCTCGACGAAGCCGTCGCCGCGATCCTTGCGTCGGTGTCGGACGCGCAGCTTGATACGATTACGGTCGATCTCGGCTCGCTCGAAAGCATCCGCGCCGCGACCTCGCGGGCGCGCCAGCGGTTCGACAAGATCGACATCCTGATCAACAATGCCGGCGTGATGGCCTGCCCCTTCACCCACACCGCCGATGGCTTCGAGATGCAGCTGGGCACCAACCACTTCGGCCACTTCGCGCTGACCGGCGAACTGATGCCGCTGATCGAGCGCGGCACTGCCAAGCGGATCGTCAACCTTTCGAGCCGCGGGCACCACATGGGCCCGGTCCATTTTGGCGACCCCAATTTCCAGCACCGCCCTTATGACCCCTGGTCAAGCTACGGCCAGTCGAAGACCGCCAACATCCTGTTCAGCGTCGGGCTTGAGCAGCGGTACGCAGTGATGGGGATTCACGCCTATGCGGTGCATCCGGGCGGGATCGAGACCAATCTTGGCCGCCACATGACGCAGGACATGCGCGACGCACTGATGGCGCGCATCTCCGAGAGCGACACGGGCTTTGCGTGGAAGACGATCCCGCAGGGCGCAGCGACCAGCTGCTGGGCCGCGACCGCCAGCGAGTTGGAAGGCGGTTCAGGAATTGGGGGCGGGGTCTATTGCGAGGACTGCCACGTGGCCGAAGTGGACGACGAATCCTCCACCGGCGGCGTGCGCTCCTACGCGCTGAACCCGAGTTTCGCCGACCAGCTGGGGAAGCTGAGCGAGGAGCTGACGGGGACGAAATTCCCGAGCTAGGCTGCGAGGAATTCGCCCAGCAGGCCGAACACATCCTTCGCCTCGCGGGTCGGGGTGATCGCCATGAACACGTGCGGCGCGGCCTCGTATTCATACAGCTTGGCGTCCACCCCGGCACCGCGCAGGCGGCCCACAAATGTGCGCGAATCGATGATGAATAGGTCGTGCCGCCCGGTCCAGATGCGGGTCGGTGGGAGCTGCGCGAGTTCCTCGGCGGGGGTGTAGAGCGGGCTGACCTCGGCGCTGCCGGGATCGCGGATGCCCGCCACCATCGCCCCGCAGGCGCGCAGGGTGCCGATCTTAAGCATCAGATCATGTGGCTCGACCGCAGCGATCGCAGGATCGGCCAGCGTCAGATCGAGCCAGGGGGCAAACAGCGCCAGCTTGCCCGGCAAGGGGCCGCCGCTGCGCACCAATCTGAGCGCCAGCGCGAGCGCCATATGCGCGCCAGCGCTATCACCGTTGAGGATGATGCGCGCCGGATCGTGGCGCGCCGCCAGTTCGGCATAAACCGCATCGGCGAGCGCATCCTGCTTCGCATGGGGCGCTTCGGGCACCACATCATAGAGCGGCGCGGTGACGCTGATCCCGCAGGCTTCGATCATCGCGGCCACCAGCGGCCAGTGGACGGTAAACATCGGCTGCACGAACCCGCCGCCGTGGAAATAGAGCATATGCCACGGTGCAGGCCCGGATTTGGGGTGCAGCGTTACCACGCGCTGCCCGTGCACCTCCCGCTCCTCGACCATGAAGCGCTTGCGGAAACCGCCCGGCATCGGCGCATCTTCGGGCAGCGGGCGGCCGGTCATGCGGGCGTGAAAGCCCGCCTCGTCATGCGGGAACACCGGGGTGCGCTTGGCCATCAGCCACTTGACGCCGCGCAGCAGCAGGCTCGGCGCGGGGCTGCGCAGTTCGGCGGGGTTATCGGTCAGCATGGTCTCTCCCTTTGCAGGCCAGACTGCCGTGCTGCTGCTCCAAGTCAAGCGCGTGCCGCAAGTCATTGCCCCGTCATGCCCGCATCGCTATATGCCCATTATGTCCAGTATCCGTCCGTGGCGCACGATCGAACGGCGCAAATGTCGCCAGATCATGGTGGGGAATGTCCCTGTAGGCGGTGATGCTCCCATCACCGTGCAAACCATGACCAACACCCCCACCGAAGACGTCAAGGCGACGATCGACCAGATCCGGCGCTGCGAGGAAGTGGGCGCGGACATTATCCGCGTGTCCTGCCCGACCGAGGAATCGACCCGCGATTTCAAGCAGATCACCCGCGCGGCGCGGATACCGATCGTGGCGGACATCCATTTCCACTACAAGCGCGCGCTTGAAGCGGCGGACGCTGGTGCAGCCTGTCTGCGTATCAATCCGGGCAATATCGGCTCGGCCCAGCGCGTCGCCGAAGTGGTGCGCGCCGCCAAGGCCAATGGCTGCGCGATCCGCATCGGGGTCAACGCCGGCAGCCTAGAAAAGGACCTGCTCGAAAAATATGGCGAGCCCTGCCCCGAAGCGCTGATCGAAAGCGCGCTCGATCACATCAAGCTGCTGCAGGACCACGATTTCCACCAGTTCAAGGTGGCGGTGAAGGCGTCGGACGTGTTCCTTGCGGTCGCGGCCTATCATGGCCTCGCTGAAAC
>JBKDUW010000136.1:0-4380 GCA_046339235.1 Erythrobacteraceae bacterium
CTCACCGTGATCGATTGTCGCCGCGCGCTCGGCTTCGAGACCGGCACGAGCCAGACCGATCACCGCGCCGCCGTGGTCGCCAGCGGCGGCCATGCCTATGCGCTGATGGTCGATGCGATCGAGGACATCACCACCGCCACTAATACGCCCGGGCAGGTGCCCGGCGGCTTCGGTCCGGAATGGTCGCGCGTGGCAACCGGCATGATCGAGACCATGACAGGCCCTGCGCTGCTGATCGATCTGGCCGCGCTGATCGCCGGGCCCGAGCACGGCCGCGGCGAAATCGAGGCCGCAGCTTAATCCTATGCTTACCACATGGTTCTAGGCTGGTGCCGGGTCCCAACGCAGGAAATGCCATGAAAACGTGCCTCATCGTCGATGATTCCCGGGTGATCCGCAAGGTTTCGCGGCATATCCTCGAAACCCTCGGCTTCGCGGTGGACGAGGCCGAGAACGGCCGCGCTGCGCTCGATGCATGTCAGGCGAACATGCCCGATGTGGTGCTACTCGACTGGAACATGCCGGTGATGACCGGGATCGAATTCCTCGCCCTCCTGCGCAAATACCCCGGCGGCGATGCGCCCAAAGTCGTGTTTTGCACCACCGAGAACGACGTCGCCCATATCCGCGAGGCCATCGCGGCCGGCGCGGACGAATATGTGATGAAGCCGTTCGATCACGAAACCCTCCAGATCAAGCTGCAGCTCGTCGGCTTCGCGTGAACCTGCCGGCCCGCCCTTCCTTGCTCGCCGGCCGCACAGGCGCGGCGGAAGAGCTCACGCCTGCGCGCCGCGCGGGCGCGATCCGGGTGATGATCGTCGATGATTCGCTTACCGTGCGCACGATCTTCAAGCGCATGGTCGAAAGCGATCCCGCGCTGGTGCTCGCCGGCACGGCCAGCAGCGCCGAGCGCGCCATTGCCCAGCTCACTGCCGAACCGGCGGACGTTGTGCTGCTCGATCTGGAAATGCCCGGGATGGGCGGGCTCGACGCCCTGCCCGCGATCCTTGCCACGCCGGCAAACCCGCAGGTGCTGGTGGTCTCCTCGCTGACGGTGGACGGGGCCGAGCACACGCTCGCCGCACTGTCGATGGGGGCGGCTGACACCCTGCTGAAGCCCCGCCCCGGCGGCTTCAACGAGGATTACCGCAGCCAGTTGCTCGGCAAGATCCGCGCACTCGGCGGCCGCAACACCGATGTCGATGCCGGCACGGCCGATGATGCTGCGCCCCTGCCCTTGCCCGAACGCTCCTTTGCGCGCCCTGGCGCCGTGCTGCGCACCCGCCAGATCGAGGTGATCGCAATCGGCGCATCGACCGGCGGGATCCACGCGCTCGGGCTGATGCTCGGCACGCTTGGCCCGACCTGCGATCTGCCGATCCTCATTACCCAGCACCTGCCTGCATCCTTCATCCCGGTCTTCGCCCGCCAGGTCGAGAACGCCTCCGGCCGCCCGACCGACATCGCTGCCGACGGCATGGCGATCCGTGCAGGCCGGGTGATGATCGCACCGGGCAACGGCCATATGCTGGTGCGCCGCACCGGCGACCAGCTGGTGACACGGATCTGCACCGAGCCGGTGCCGAGCGGCTGCCTGCCCTCGATCGATCCGATGCTCGCCAGCCTTGCCGAAGCCTGTGACGGCCGCGTGCTCGGCGTGATCCTGTCGGGCATGGGCCGCGACGGTGTGGTCGGCGCGCAGCAACTGGTCGCCGCCGGCGGCACGATTTTCGCGCAGGATGCCGAAAGCAGCGCGGTGTGGGGCATGCCCGGCGCCGTCGCCAAGGCCGGGCTCGCCAGCCTGATCGCCACGCCGGCGCGGATCGGTGAGGCGATCATGGCCCATGCCAGCGCTCAGCCGCTATTGCGGCAGGGCGGGGGCGGCGGCTGATGGAAACCAGCGAAGCCTCGCACCAGATCATCGCCGATCTGCTCGCCGCGCGCACCGGCCAGCACCTTACCGAAAGCCGCCGCTGGCGGGTCAATTCCGCGCTGGCGGGTATTTTCCGCGAGCATGGCATCAGCAATGTCGATCAGCTGGTGTGCCTGCTGGCCTCGCCGCGCACTGGCCCCGAAAGCCCCGACCTGTCGCAGGATGTGGTCGAAGCGCTGCTCAACAACGAGACCTATTTCTTCCGCGACAAGCCGACCTTCGATCAGCTGCCACAGGACATCATTCCCGAACTCGCCCGCCGCCGTCTGGATAGCAAGCGGCTGTCGATCTGGTCGGCGGGGTGCTCCACGGGCCAGGAAGTCTATTCGCTGGCAATGCTGTTTGCCGAGCAGAAAGACCGCTGGCACGGCTGGACTATCGAGCTGCTCGGCACCGATGTCTCGCACCGCGCCATCAACGCGGCACGCAGCGGGCTCTACAGCCAGTTCGAGGTGCAGCGCGGGCTCGGCGTCACCCAGATGCTGCGTCACTTTGACGAGACGGCGAACGGCTGGCAGATCGGCGAGGATCCGCGCCGGATCGTGCAATTTCGGCAGCACAATTTGCTCGGCCCGTACCCGGGGCGCCAGCTGTTCGACCTCGTGCTGTGCCGCAATGTGCTGCTCTATTTCGAGCGCGAAACCCGCAGCACCGCGTTCGACCGGCTCGCCAATGCGGTGGCGCCCGACGGTTTCCTGATGCTGGGTGCAGGCGAGACCGTGATCGGCCAGACCGACCGCTTCAGCCCGTCCCCGCAGCGCGCCAGCTTCTTCGAGCCGATCGCGCCTGTGCGCGAAGCCCGTCAGCGGCGCGCGGGTTGAGGCCTTTTCCGGCAGCTTTCGGCGCCGGGCTTTACCCTTAATTAGCTGCCCTCCTTTACTGCGTTTCCTGCAACCGGTGCGATGCGACGCCGATCGGGGAAGCGACCTTGTCAGTGACCGGAAAACCGCTGCGCCTGACACCACTCGGGCTTGTACTGATGCCGCTGGCCATGGCCTGCGTCATCACGGGGGTGGCTATACTGGCGGTCAGCCTCAACGACCGGCTGACGATTGGCGCACCCGGCCCGCTGATCACAGCGACGATACTGGTCTATTCGGCGATCCTGTTCCTCCTCGGCCGGAGCGCCGTCGCCAATGTGCGCGAACTCGAATCGCTGGGGATGACAGATACGCTTACCTACCTGCCCAATCGCCGCGCGCTGCACGAGGATGTCGAGCGCCTGGCGCTCGGCAACGAGGACGTCGCGCTGGCGCTGATCGATCTCGACAGCGTCAAGCAGGTTAACGATCATTACGGCCACGCGGTCGGCGACCAGCTGATCGAGCAATGCGCGCGGATGCTGCGCGAGCTGTGCGGCACCGAGGCCTACTGCTACCGGCTCGGCGGGGGTGAATTCGCAGCCGTGATGGGCGGAAAGGTCGCCGGCACAATCCTGGAAGGCATGTGCCGCACGCTGCTTGAACGGCTTGCGACCCCGGTGGGGCTGAACGGTCGCCAGATCACGGTCGGCGCCAGCATCGGCCTTTCCCGCAGCACCGCCGAAAGCCGCGTCCCCTCCTCCGAACTGCTCCGCCGCAGCGTTGTGGCCATGTATATGTCCAAGCGCGGCGGCAAGATGCGGTGCACCTGGTTCAACGCAAGCTTCGATCGTCGCCGCGAACGCGTGCGCAAGATCGAGGACGAAATCCGCACCGGCATTGCCGCGGGCGAATTCTCGCTTGCCTATCAGCCGCTGGTCGACGCCGAGAATGGCTCGATCGTCGCGGTCGAGGCGCTGCTGCGCTGGGATCGTGGAAACCGCACACCGCTCGGCCCCAATGTGTTCATCCCGGTGGCGGAGGATTCCGGCCTCATCAATCCGCTCGGCCAGTGGGTTCTGCGCCAGGCGGTGTGCGATGCCCTGCGCTGGGACAACATCACCCTCTCGGTCAACATCTCGGCCGCGCAGCTGCGCAACCCGGAGTTTCCGATCAAGCTGGGCGAGGTGCTGGAGGAAACCGGCTTCCCGCCGCACCGGCTCGAACTCGAGGTTACCGAGTCCTGCCTCGTGCTCGATCCGGTCGTGGCCGAACGCACGCTCGATGTGATTCGCGCGTTTGGTGTGCGCATCGCGCTTGATGACTTTGGCACCGGCTATGCCTCGATCGGCTTCCTGCGGCGGTTCCGCTTCGAGAAGCTCAAGCTCGATCGCAGTCTGATCGAGATCGCCGGGGCCGATGAAGGTAGCCGCGCCATGATGATCTCGAGCATCGCGCTGGCCCGCGCGCTCAAAATGGGGGTGGCCGCCGAAGGGGTAGAGACCGAGGAGCAGGCCGAACTGGTGCGGCTTTCCGGGTGCGACCAGATCCAGGGCTGGCTCTATTACCGCGCCCTGCCCGCAATCGAAATCGATCGCCTGCTTGACGAACAGAAACGCAACCATTCGGAAGAAGAAGGAGCAGCAT
>JBKDUW010000137.1:0-8343 GCA_046339235.1 Erythrobacteraceae bacterium
GCCGAACTCGACCGGCGCGAGGGCACCTCGGGGATCGCCGAGAAAGCATCACGGAGCGAATAATGCCGATCGACCCTACCCTGCCTTACGATGACGCCAACATCTTCGCGAAGATCCTGCGTGGCGAGATCCCCTCGAAGAAAGTCTACGAGGATGACTGGGCCTTTGCTTTCGAGGACATCAACCCGCAGGCCGAAGTGCACACGCTGGTGGTGCCCAAGGGGCGCCATGTCAGCTGGGACGATTTCAGCGCGAAGGCCTCGGACGCCGAGATCGCTGGCTTCATCCGCGCGGTGGGCGAAGTCGCGCGGATGAAGGGGCTGGTCGAGCCCGGCTACCGCCTGCTCGCCAATATCGGCGCGCATGGCGGGCAGGAAGTGCCGCACTTGCATGTCCATATCTTCGGGGGCCAACCCTTAGGTCCGATGATCGCGCGGCGCTGATCACCTGCATTTGATCGCGGGCGGGACTCGTTTCACCGGCATTCATCTACAAATCGCAACACCTGCCTTTGCAGCGAATCCCCGCTGCGCTAGGCGGTGCGTGATGACCTCTCCCACTCCCCCCGGCGGCATCCTCGACGGTGCGCAGCACTTGTATGCGGTGCGCGTCTATTACGAGGACACCGACCTTTCGGGGATCACCTATCACGCCAATTACCTGCGCTGGTTCGAGCGCGCGCGCTCCGACCTGCTGCGGCTGCTCGGCATCGACCAGCGCGCGGCGATCGAGCAAGGCGAGGGCGCCTACGCCTTGTCCGAGGTGAACCTCAAATATCTGCGCCCGGCCAAGCTTGATGATGACGTGGTGATCGAAACGCGCTGCACCGAGCTTGGCGCGGCCTCGTGCCGGATGCACCAGATCGCCCGCCGTGTCTCCTTGGGGCGAGGCGGCGAAATGCTGTGCGAAGCGCACCTCAGGGTCGGCTTCATCACGCTTGATGGCCGCCCGCGCCGCCAGCCCGCCGCGTGGCGCGCTGCCTTCCAGACCTTCATGAACGAGGAAAACTGACACCGTGACGCTCGCCTTGCTCAGCGCCGCCGCCGCGCCTGCCGCCGCCCGGCTCGATCCGGTCGAACTGTTTCTGCAGGCCGATATCATCGTGCAGGCGGTGATGCTCGGGCTGATCCTTGCCAGCGTGTGGGTGTGGATGATCATCGTCTCGTTCAGCTTGCGGATCGGCAAACTCGACAAGGCCTCGCGTGACTATGAGGACGCCTTCTGGGGCGAGAGCGATCCACAGGCGCTGGTCGGCAAGCAGCAGCGCAAGGACATCCCCGCCGCGCGCGTGGTCGGTGCGGGGCTGGATGAATGGAAGAAGTCCACTGCCAAGCAGCCGGTTGACCGCGACGCGACCCGTCAGCGGATCGGCGCGGCGATGGAAGGCCAGGTCGCCGAGGAAGCGGACGAGCTTGCCGGGCGACTCAATTTCCTGGCCACCGTGGGCTCGGTCGCGCCCTTCGTGGGCCTGTTCGGGACGGTGTGGGGGATCATGAACAGCTTCTTCCAGATCGGCACCCAGCAGAGCGCCAGCCTCGCCGTGGTCGCCCCCGGCATCGCCGAGGCGCTGTTCGCCACCGCCATCGGCCTGTTCGCGGCCATTCCTGCGGTGATTGCCTATAACCGCTTCTCGGGGTCAGTGAATGTCTACGAGGCCAAGCTGCAACGCTTCGCCGACAAGGTCCACGCGGGTCTGAGCCGCGAGCTGGACCGGTTGTAATGGCTCCTTTGTTTTCCGCACGCCGTCCGGCGCGCGAAATCCTCGCTCATGCGGCCTTCCGGCTGCGTCGCTGCGGGCGGGCGCCAGAGTGCTTTGGCGCCCTTGCGGCGGCTGCGCCGCCGATGGGAGTTGAACGATGGCTATGAATCTGTCCTCCGCTTCCCTCCGCGGCAAGCGCGCGCGCCGCGCCGCGATGGCCGAGATCAACGTCACGCCGCTGGTCGATGTGATGCTGGTGCTGCTGATCATCTTCATGGTCACGGTGACGCTGCCCGCGGTCGGCGTGCCGGTGGAACTGCCCGAAAGCCGCGCCGCGCCGGTCGAGGAAAAGCCCGACCAGATCACCATTTCGATCGACCGGCAGGGCGTGATCTATATCGAGAACGAGGCCGTGCCTGCGGGCCGACTGCCCGAAGCGCTCGCAGCACTGGAGCGTGGGGGCGAGCCGCCGCTGAGCGTGATGCGCGGCGATCGCAGCCTGGATTACGGGCGGGTGATGCAGGTGATGGGCGAGCTGGGCCGCGCAGGCTTCACCTCGATCTCGCTGGTCACCGACGGTTCAGTTTCGGCCCCATAGTCCGGCAGGCACGATGGCAGAGCTCGCATTCCGCAACGAGGAGAAAGTCGGCCTGCTGGCCGCGCTGGTGCTGCATGGCGCGCTGGTGGCGGTGCTGCTGATGCAGGCGGTGCGCTCCGAAGTGTCGGTCTTCCCCGAGCGGATGACGGTGAGCCTTGCGACCGAAGTGGGGCTTGAGGCCGCCTCGCCCGATCCGGTCGCCGAAAGCCGCGCAGCGATTGCGCCGACACTGGCGGATGATCCCGCGCCTGCGCCCGAAGCCGCCCAGCCCGAGCCCGCCGCGCGCGTCGCACCCGTGCCGCCGCCCAAGCCGGTGAGCCGCACCGCTTCGGCGCAGCCCGCGCCCAGCCGCGACCGTTCGCGTCCCGACCGCAACCCGCCCAAGCCCAGCCCCGCGCCCGCCAAGGCCGCGAAAAAGGGCGGCGGCAGCCGCATCGGCGACGATTTCCTCGAGGGCAAAGGCGCCTCGACCGACACCGCCGAAACCCGCGCGCCGGCCTCGCAGATTGGGGCAAGCGCGAAGGCTTCGATCGGACAGGCGCTGGCCCGGCAGGTCAAGCCGCATTGGACCGCGCCGCAGGGTCTGGATGTTGACCAACTCGTTACGCTGGTCGATTTTGACCTCAATCCCGATGGCAGCCTGAAGGGTCGTCCCCGTGTTCGCAGCCAGAGCGGCGTGAATGATTCCAACCGCGCTCAGGCTGCGCGCCACGCGGAAAACGCGATCCGGGCGGTTCAACTTGCTGCGCCGTTTGATCTTCCCGAAGAATACTACGAGGCTTGGAAGGCTGTCCGAGGCGCTCGCTTTGATAGGAATACTTCACGATGAAATCCGTATCGCTTGTTGCCCTGCTATTGACCGCTGCATGGCCCGCCGCGCTTTTTGCTCAGGATCTCGGCGCGCCGGTGGGTGATGATGGCCCGGTGGAAACCACAGCGCCTGACGCCTCGCAAGTGAAGGAGGAGGAGGGCATTTCCTTCACCGTTACCGACGAAAGCGCATGGTCCGATATCGGCATCGCCATCCCCGCCTTCGCCACCGATCGCGAGCGCGCCACGCCCGCCAACGAAGGCGGCACCGGCGCCTTGGGCCGCGAGATCGCGCGCGTCATCACCGCCAACCTGCGCAACAACGGCCTGTTCAAGCCGGTCGGCCCCGACAGCCTGCCGCAGCCCGCTTTCCCGCAGATCACCGCGCCGGCCTATGGCACCTGGAGCGGCAAGGGCGCCGAGATGCTGGTGCACGGCTATGTCCGCGCGCGCGACGACGGCAAGCTGGTGGTCGGTTGCTATCTTTATGACGTCGCCCTGCAGGACCAGCTGGTGCGCGAAGGCTGGGTGGTGGGCCCCGCCGACTGGCGGCGCGCGGCGCACAAGTGTTCCGACCTGATCTTCAGCCGCCTGACCGGCGAGAGCCCGTTCTTCGACAGCCGCATCGCCTATATCGCCGAGACCGGCCCGAAGGACCGCCGCGTGAAGCGCCTCGCGGTGATGGATTCGGACGGCGCGAACCACCGTTTCCTCACATTGGGCAGCGCCACCGCGCTCACCCCGCGCTATTCGCCCGACTATTCGAAGATCCTCTATCTCTCCTACGTCGACGGCAATCCGCGCATTTATGTCTATGACATCGGCACCGGCAAGCAGACGCTGGTGACCGAGAACCGCAATCCCACCATCGCCCCGCGCTGGTCGCCTGATGGCAAGGAGATCCTCTATTCGATGGCGGTGGCGGGCAATACCGACATCTACCGCGTGCCGGCGACCGGCGGGCAAAGCGTGCGGCTGACCAATAATCCCGGCATCGATGTCGGCGGTTCGTTCTCGCCCGATGGGCGCAAGATCGTGTTCGAGAGCGACCGTTCGGGGAGCCAGCAATGCTATGTGATGGACGCCGACGGATCGAACCAGAAGCGCATCAGCTTTGCCGGCGGGCGCTGCGCCACGCCCGAATGGAGCCCGCGCGGCGACCAGATCGCCTTCACCCGCATCGCGGGCGACTTCAACGTCGCGGTGATGAGCACCTCGGGCGGCAATCTGCGGGTGCTGACCAAGGGCTGGCAGGACGAGGCACCCACCTGGGCGCCCAATGGCCGGATCATCCAGTTCTTCCGCACCGAAAAGAATACCGGGCGTTCGGGGATCTGGCAGGTGGACCTCACCGGCCAGAACGAGCGCCGCCTTCCGACTCCGGTCGACGCATCAGACCCGGCCTGGGGCCCGATCCGTCCCTGAGCCGCTTCCCTATTCCCAGAATGACAAGCCGAAAGGAAAAATCATGAACACCAAGCTTGCCACGATCCTGCTGCTGGCGTCGGCCACCGGCCTCGGCGCCTGCTCCAAGAAGGCGCCCGAAGTGCTGCCGCCGCCGCCCGAAGACAATAGCGGCAGCAACGCTATCCAGCCGGGGCCGCAAGTGCAGCCGACCGGGACTGTGGTGGGCACGCAGGATCACTTCGCCGCTGCGGTGGGCTCCTCGACCACGATCTATTTCGATACCGACCGCTACAATGTCGATTCGCAGGATGCCGCCGCGCTTCAGGCGCAGGCGCAGTATTTCGCACGCTATCCGCAGATCACCTTCACCATCGAAGGCCACGCCGATGAACGCGGCACGCGCGAATACAATATCGCGCTGGGCGAAAAGCGCGCCACGTCAGCCAAGAACTTCCTTGTCAGCCTCGGCGTGAATCCGGCGCGGATCGCAGTCGTGAGCTACGGCAAGGAAAGCCCGGTGGCATTGGGTTCGGACGAGGAATCCTGGGCGCGCAACCGCCGCGCCGCCAGCGTGATCATCAACTGATACCAAGGCGCATTGAGCCTGGCTTAATGCGCCTTGGTCAAGCCCGTGCGGCGCCTGAGCATTTCCAGACTGTGATGCCTCAGCATCTCAGCAGTCTGGAATAAGCGTCAGCTTTTGAGCAGGTCGGGCGTAAGCCCGGCCTGCACGCTGTAAGGCGCAGGCGCGACCGGTGCTTCGATGCCCGCCATATCCCGCGCGCCCGTGACGATGCACAGCCCGGCAAGGGCCAGCACGGAGAACAGGCTGGAAAGGGTCAGTTGCGGGCTCATGCTTTGCGTCTTTCTCGGGGCGCGGGAACATTTCCCCCATCCGTGGCTCTATTGCAATGCAACATTTCACATTGCAACTGGTTCCCGTGTTCGCATCGCTTTGCTTTGCTCGCCACCTCGCCTAGATTGAGGGGGTGATGCCATCGACCAACGACATTTGCTCCGCCTCGCCGGATTCGCACGCATGAGCCGTGCTGGCCGCTCGACGGATTGGGGCTTCCCGCGCTGGCGGGGCTATGGTTCGTCGCAGGACGCGGTCAATGTCCGCATCTGCGATCGCCACGGCTGCGACGAGCCGGGCAATTGCCCTGCGCCCAAGGCCCCCAACAGCCCGGCGCGGTGGTATTTCTGCCAGAAGCACGCGGCGGAATATAATTCGAAGTGGGACTATTTCGAAGGCCTCGATCAGGCCGAGAAGGACGAACGCGCCCGCGCCGAACGTGCCGAGAGCGCCAGCTATGCCGAAAGCGCGCATTATGGCTGGGCGGCATCGGGCGATGGCTCGCGCTCGGCTGACGAAATGCTCGCATTGGAAGTGCTGGGGCTGGAGGCCGACGCCGATTGGGGCGCCATCAAGAAAGCCTACCGCGCCCGCGCCAAGGAAGTGCACCCCGATGTGAAGCCGGGCGACAAGGAAGCCGCGCGCCAGTTCCAGCTCATCCAGACCAGCTATGAAGTCCTGCGCGCCGCCGAAGAACGGCGCGAGTGGCGCGGATAGCGCACTTTCCTACTTGAGCCGCGCGTGACAGCGTGTGCCTATGGTTCGCTGCCCACGCCTTTTCCTGCTGCACGTGATGGCCGCTGGCGGGAAGCGCTTTTTTGCTTGTGGACAGTGTCTCATGTGTCTCCAACAGGCGGCGAAGGGCGCGGGCCCGCAAACCCCTTGCCGCGGCTGTCGATCTGGGGATCGGGGTTGTCGTTCCACCACGCCACATCGGTCCACGGGCGCACGTCGACCTCGTGGGTCCAGCAATTGCGCGGCTGGTGGGAGAGGTGCCAGTAGGTTTCGGCCAGCGCGGCCGGATCGATGATGCCCTCGCGGCCCTTGTTGGCCTTGAAGGTCTCGTAGCGGTCTCCCAGGAGCTTGCCGAGCGTGTCGGGCGCATCGACCGCGCCGTCGACCACCACATGCGCCACGTGGACGCCTTGCGGGGCGAATTCGGCGTTCAAGGTCTGGCACAGCATCCGCCGCCCGCCCATCGCCGCGGCATGGCTGTGCTGCCCGGCATTGCCGCGCATCGCCGCGGTCGCCGAGGTCACCAGCAGCGTCCCATGCGCGCCGGTCTTCGCGCGCTCTACCATCGCCGGGAACAGCGCATGGGCGAGGCGGAAGACGCCGTAAGTGCCGAGCCGCCAGCCCAGCTCGAAGATGCGGTGCGGGGTCTGATCGAGCGCGCGGTTCCCGATCTGCGCGCCGAGATTGTAGAGCGCGGCATGGATGGGGCCGATGTCGCGTTCGGTGCGGGCAACCAGTTCCTCGATCGCGCCGTCCTCTGCCGCGTTGAGCAGGGTGCCAGAAGCGCTGCCGCCCGCCGCCTCGATCTGCTCCACCAGCCGCGCCAGTCCCGCCTCGTCAGAGCGCCGCGCCATCACCGCGTGATAGCCGCCGGTGGCAAAACGCAAGGCGGCATTGCCCCCGATCCCGGCGCCCGCGCCGATCACAAGGAACACGGGTTTGCGGCTATCGGTCATGGCTGGTCTCTCCCCTCAGCGCCTCAGCAGCAGGGCTACTGGCGCTGTCACGTGCTTGCAAGAGAGGTGGGCTATGGCCCTTCGGAAACCGGCAGATTGGCGCGCGCGGCGATGCCGGGCACGGTGCCGGGCATAAGAGAATCGGGCCGCGATCATCATCAGTGGCGGACAGCTGTCCGTGCCAGAGAGGGAAACGCGAATGAATGATCCGTTTCTGATGCAGCGCGAGCTGCGCTACGGCTATCCGGTGTGTGACCAATTGCTGGTGGGCCGCTATTTCACCATCGGCTATTCCTGGTATTTCCGGCAGGCGAAGTGGACGCTGGAAATCGTCAGCCGGGGCGGCAAAGAGCTGGCGCCCGAAGCTTTCACCCGGACCGAGCGGCTCAACAATTTCCGCGCTGATGTGCGCCTGCCGCAGCGTTTCCGCGCCTCGCTCAATGCCTACAGGGGCAATGGTTATGATCGCGGCCATCTGGTCGCCAGCGCCAATGCCGACCTGCGCGAGGTAGAGAACAGCGAGACCTTCCTGCTCTCGAACATGAGCCCGCAGGATCCCGACTTCAATCGCGGCATGTGGATGCACCTCGAAAAGGCGGTGCGCGAATTGAATGCGCGCGACGATGTGCTGGAAACCTATGTGCTCAATTGCCCGTTCTTCGATTTCACCAAGCCGCTTGTGCTGGTTGGTGACAAGGCGGACAAATACGGTATCAACATTCCGGTGCCGCACGGGTTCATCAAATCGGTCCTCGTTGAACATCGCAACGGCAGCCTGAAGCTATGGACCTTCAAGATGGACAACACCAAGCTGACCGGCACCTTCGCCGATTACCTGATCAACACCTATGATGCCGAACAGCTGATAGGCGGACGGTTCTGGGACGGTGCCAATGGCCAGGACATGCACAACATAAAGAAGGCGATCCCGAAGATGTGGTGAGCGGGGCGCGCTCCTCGCCTGAAAACTGAAGGGCAACGACGCTACAAGCGTCGCAAGCGCGACCGCGCGCCGCGCCTTATGGCGCGAAAGCCAAGCAGCGCGGACGCGCTGCGCCCGGCGTCTGAGGGCCTTCAAACAAAGGCCGCGATCCCCCACACCACCCCCACGATCAGGAACACGCCGGCGATATCGAGTAGCGCGCCGGCGACAACCACCCGCTCGATGCGGATGCGGCCCGTCGCCCAGGCGATGGCGTTGGGGCCGGTGCCGGCGGGCAGCATGAAGCCCCAGCTTGCCGCCAGCGCGGCGGGCAGGGCGAACAGCACCGGATCGGCCCCC
>JBKDUW010000138.1:0-4258 GCA_046339235.1 Erythrobacteraceae bacterium
GCCGCGCGGATGCGCTCTTCGTCGCCTTTGGCAGCAAAGGCCGTCACCGCCAGCACCGGAATCGCTGAAAGGCTGCGGTCGCGCTTGGCGGCCTCGATCCGATCGACCCCCGAGACGCCGCCGAGCTGGGGGTCCCGCATGAGACGATCGGGCACCATCGCCCGCGCTGGGGCCCGCACGAGGCTGCCATCGGCCACCGGCTCGACCTCGAACCCGTTGGCGCGCAGGACATCGCAGAACAATTTCCGGTTGAGGTCATTATCCTCGACAACCATTATCCGTTTTGTCACTGCTCGCCCCGCATTCGCCCGAGACCCCGATTACCCCTCCCGAGAGGACAGGACAATCCCGCTTCCCGAAGATCCCGCCACCGACGGCCCGTCCGCCAGCCCGCAGATGCTGGCGCTGGCGGCGCTCGGCTGGGTGCTGGAAAGCGAGGAGCGTGCCGCGCGCTATCTCGACATCACAGGGCTTGATCCTGAAACCCTGCGTGCCGGGCTGGGCGATCCGATGATCCTCGCTTCCGCGCTCGAATTTCTCGCCAATTACGAACCCGACCTGATCCGCGCGGCTGAAGCACTTGCCGTCACGCCTGAGGAACTGGTCGCCGCCAAGGATCTTTTGCAAGCATGACTCGCCCTCTCATCATCTCCGATTGCGACGAAGTGCTGCTGCACCTGGTCGCCCCGTTCAAGGACTGGCTGGAGGCGAGCCAGGGGGTGAGCTTCCATCTCGAAGGCCACAATTTCGCCGAGGCGCTGCGCTGGCAGGAAAGCGGCGAACTACTCGCCCCGCCCGATATCTGGAAAATGCTCGGGCGGTTCTTCGACAACGAAATGGACTCGCAGAAGCCGATTGCGGGCGCGGTGGAAGGGATCAATACGCTGGCCGAGGTGGCCGATGTGGTGATCCTCACCAATCTGGTCGACGGGCACCGCGATGCGCGCGCCGAGCAGCTCGCCAAGGTCGGGATCAACGCGCGGGTCTTCACCAATCAGGGTCCGAAAGGTCCGGCGCTGAAAGCGATCATCGACGAATACGCGCCCACCCGCGCGCTGTTCATCGACGATCTCGCCCAGCACCACGCGTCGGTCGCCGAGATCACGCCCCATGTGACGCGGCTGCACCTTTGCGGCGAGCCGATGATCGCCCATGCCATTGATTGCGCTCACAAGGCAGGCCACGCTGAAGCCCGGATCGATCGCTGGGACGAGGCCTTGCCGTGGTTGCTTGAACGACTGGAGGATTGAGAATGAGCTACACCGCCCGCCTCGCTGAACTCGGCATCACCCTGCCCAAGGCCGCAGCCCCCGTCGCCAGCTATGTGCCGGTGGTGGTGCATGGCGGCTTTGCCCATGTCTCGGGCCAGCTGCCGTTTATCGATGGCGGCCTGGTGAAAGGTCGACTGGGCGAGAATGTCAGGCTTGAAGATGGCAAGATCGCCGCGCGCGCCTGCGCCCTGATGATAGTCGCGCAGATTGAAGCTGCGGGCCTGCTCGAAAAGGTGGATCGGGTCGTCAAGCTCGGCGTTTTCATCAATTGCACAGCCGATTTCACCGATCAGCCCGAGGTTGCCAATGGCGCGTCCGATCTGATGGAGCTGGTGTTCGGCGACGCCGGCAAGCACGCCCGCGCTGCCGTTGGTGTGCCCGCCCTGCCGCGCGGCGCGGCGGTCGAGGTTGATGCGGTCATAGCGCTGAAGGCATGACTGCACGGCGCGCTCCCGAATGGCTGAAGCGATGGGAATATGCCCATCGCGGGCTGCATGGGGAGGGTGTGCCGGAGAACTCGCTCGCCGCGGCGCAAGGCGCGATTGCTGCCGGTATGGGGATCGAGTGCGATATCCAGATGAGCCGCGACAATGTGCCGCTGGTGTTTCACGATTGGGAACTTGAGCGGCTGACCAAGGAACGTGGCAAAGTTGCTGCGCGTCCCGCCGACGAACTGTGCCGTATTCCGCTAGCGGAGACCGGACAGACGATCTGGCAGCTGACGGACTTGCTCGGCCTCGCGGCGGGCCGGGTGCCGATCCTTGTTGAGATCAAGGCGCAGCCGCACCTGTCGCTCGCGGAGGCCTGCATTGCGATCGCCAAGGTGCTGGCGGACTACAACGGGCCCTCCGCCGTGATGAGCTTCGATCTGCGGATAGGTGAATGGTTTGCCAAACACGCGCCAGAAATGGTTCGCGGTCTTGTTGTCACCGATACGCTTGATCACGGTTACCAGAGCGCCTGGCGCCGCCCCTATGCGCTCGAACGCGCCGCGCCCGATTTCCTTGCCAGCGACGTGCGCGACATTCCCAATGCTCTGACGGGTATGTGGCGCGAAACCGGTCGGCCGCTGCTGACCTGGACGGTGCGATCGCCCGCAACCCGCGAGCGCGGCCTTGCCCATGCCGATGCACTCATTGTCGAAGGGGCGGGCCTCGCGTGAGCGCACCCGAACTGACCGTCCGCATCGCTTCTTCGGTCGGCGCGTTTGACCGGGATGAGTGGAACGCGCTGGGCGGCACCGACAACCCATTTGTCTCGCACGAATTCCTCACCGCGATGGAGGACTCCGGCTCCGTCGGCCCCGGCACCGGTTGGGAGCCTGCGCCGATCGCCATTACCGACGAAGCGGGCAAGCTGCTCGCCGCAATGCCGTCTTACGCCAAGGGCCATTCCCAAGGCGAATATGTGTTCGACCATGCCTGGGCTGACGCATGGCACCGCGCGGGCGGACGCTATTACCCCAAGCTTCAAATCGCCGCGCCGTTTACGCCGGCGACCGGCCCGCGCCTGCTGCTCAGCGACCCGAGCCTCGCCGCGCATCTGCTCAAAGGCGCCGAAGCTGTGTGCCTGCAGAACAAAATGTCCTCGGCCCACGCGACCTTCATCGCGCCTGAACAACTGCCGCTGTTCGAGGCCGGCGGCTGGATGCCGCGCTCGGACATCCAGTTCCACTGGTTGAACCGCGGCTATGCCAGTTTCGAGGATTTCCTCGGCGCGCTGTCATCGCGCAAGCGCAAGGATTTGCGCAAGGAACGCGCGGCGGCCTGCGAGGGGCTGACGATCAAGCACCTCACTGCTCGCGACATTACGGAGGCACATTGGGATGCCTTCTGGGTGTTCTATCAGGATACAGGGCAACGCAAATGGGGGAGCCCCTATCTGACCCGCGAGGCCTTCAGCCTGCTGGGCGAGCGGATGGGGGAGCGGATCGTCCTGATCCTCGCCTGTGAAGGGGCCAATAACGGGGGGCGGCCAATTGCCGCCGCGCTCAATTTCATCGGGGCCGATGCGCTTTACGGGCGCTATTGGGGCTGCACGCGCGAGGTGCGCTTCCTGCATTTCGAACTGTGCTATTATCAGGCGATCGACATCGCGATCGCGCGGGGGCTTGATCGGGTCGAGGCGGGTGCGCAGGGCGGACACAAATTGGCCCGCGGATATGAACCGGTGCAGACGTGGTCCGCGCACTGGATCGCCGATCCGGGCTTTCGTTCGGCGGTCGCCGACTTCCTCGAACGGGAGCGAGCGGGTGTCGCCAGCGATCAGCTGTATCTCGGCAGTCGCACCCCGTTCAGGAAGGGCGACTAACCGCTGGCTCAGGCTGCGCGCAGGCGGTCTTCGGCAAGCCACTGGCGCGCGCGGCGCTGGGCTTCGGCGATTTCGCGGGCGGTCATCTCGTCCGAGATATCGGCGCGGCAATGGGCGGCTTCCTCGTGTCCGCGTGCGGCGGCGAGATTGAACCACTTGTGCGCCTCGATCAGATCGCACTCGGCCCCGTTGCTGCCGGTCGAATATGCCACGCCAAGATCGAAGCGGGCCCCGGCATCACCCTCGGCCGCGGCTGCCAGCCAGCGCGCCAGACCGAGATCGGTCACTGTGTCACGTGAAGCACTCGTTTCCCGACCGGTGATTGTGATCAGTTGCATGTTTTAGTCCCCGTTAGTCACCAGACCGCCCCCTGCGGCCCTCCGATGTCCGAGAACTCGGCTAACATGGTCAATAAATGGTTAACGCTTGGAAGGCTTTGTGCGCCCTACGTCGTTTCCCGCCAGCGATTGCCAAACCCGCTTGTGTGCTTCGAGGGCCTTGCCTATAGCGCGCACTCAGCTTCACCTTGCGGGACCAAGTGAGCCAATGGAAAAATCCGGGCGTCAGGACGCTAAAGGCCCGCAAGTCGCTCTTTGGGATTAGAGGGCTTCATGGCATCTGCGGCGTCTGACGAAATCGATATTCTTGAAAAAGCCAAGCGGCTCGTCGCTGAGGAC
>JBKDUW010000139.1:0-3452 GCA_046339235.1 Erythrobacteraceae bacterium
ACCCACAAGGTGATGTTCTTGTTGTTCTTTGCAATCGTGCAAAGTTCGCTAAGCCGCTGCGCGGATACGCTGTCTTCATCTGCACGGCTGGGGAACGACCCTGTTGGTGTGCGACGGCGCGCAGTGCCTGCGATGCCCCATGCCGAGTAGGTAAAGGGACGCGTATCTATATCCCCATCTACCATAAAGATCATATGCCGCTGGACCGAGCCTCTAGCATCGGCAAGCCGATGCTCATCGGCGAACAGACCTTCCCGTGAAAACAAACGAAGGCCCCACATCATGCCGATTTCATGATAGGTGTAGCCTTGTGGCCGCAGGGAGCTCATATATGTCCCAAGCTGCGTTTGCGTAATCGCACCCAGCTTGCGCGCAGGCGACGGGCAGGCACCTTCAAAAACATCGGCGACGCTGGAGGGGTTCCAGTAATTATACTCAGTCGTCAGACTCATCGTGCGCGTTGAAGTCTGAGGTAGGCCGCTAAAAATCCAACGATCATTTTGATTTGGGTTCGTTGAAATAGTCGTATTGGTTAACCGCTGCCCGGATGCTATATTCCGGGCATATACCACTGTTGGAAGGTAGGGCTGCCACTGCGTGTCCGGGTCGGACGGATTTGGTATCAGGTCGACCTCCATATCGTGGCGCGGCGTTACGAACTCGTTGGTGCGCCGTGTTGCCCGTTCCTCGATGCAAGCACGATCTCCGACTGGCCAGGTGATGGTACGATTCGTCTGATTGTCGTTGATTTGAGCTGTAAAGCTGCCACCCGGGACGGTCGCATCGCCAGCCCCATTTCCCTTGAACGGGCGGAGATCGTATTCGACGGGACGATAGAACCAATGCCTTCTGGTATGGGTGACGATGGGGGAGGTCGTTGTCGTTGTTCGTGGAGTGGTATCTGGATTTTGTGTGACCGTCTCTTTTTGCTCTGTAATCTGGTTATTCCATTGCTGCGGTGTGATCCAGCAATTACCGGAAGCATCACTAGCGACACTGTACTGAATTCCGTTTCTAGTGACAGTGCGCGTGCGAGTACGCGGCAATGCGGCGCCGGAGGGGGACCAAGCGGACCAGGCAGAAGTGACAGTAGTAAGCGTGCCGGGAACGCTAGTCGGACAGCGCTCCGATGGCCCTTGGTATCTGGGAAGAACTGAATATGTGCCGCTCAGAACTCTACTTGTTGTGTTGGTGAGTGTCGGAGGTGGGGTAGTGGTAGTGGTGGTGGTAACCCCTCCCGTCGTCCAACTATGCGTCCCATCTTGCACACGGGAATCATAGGTTCCGAAATTCCGAAGCCAGTCCTTTTTTAGAAGCATCCCGACATTGACAGTATGAGAGTAGGGCACGAATCCATAACGAATCGTGGTGCCTTCAGGCTTTACAGACTCCAGAGTACTATAAAACGAGCTAACAGCATTTCTCAGCGCAGCAATCCGTGGGATACTATCACCGGGATTGATATCATTCATGGAAAGAGTGGTGTCGAGCACCATCATTATGTCAGTATTAGGTAAACTGAGGTCAGCCGTACAATTGACCGAGATTTGCCGTGGATCTGCACCGAAAATCTGCATCAACGTCATCGGTACTTGTACCGTCGCTTCTCCCGTGACCTCTCCTTCTACATTAGCGGTGTATTCTACCTCAATGCCGCCTGTAGCGTATTTACCCTCGGAGAAGTTCATGCCGAAATAGCTCATCCCGGCTTGGCGGCTCGCGCTGGTCCAATTAGTTCCGTTCATGCTACGCCGTGAGGCTAGTGCGCCAGCATCACAAGCAGACTGTAAACGAGATTCCACTAGGTACAACCTACTCATATCAACTGCCCCGCCGACCATTGCGAGCATCGGCAGAATAGCAGCAGCAGTCATAACGAGCGTGTTGCCCGTCTCGTCGCGCAAGAACAGCCTCAAGCTGGAATAAGTGCCACTAATGTTAGCTCGCATTTTCAAGAACTTTCTTGCTGATATGTGTCTCAGCTGCTTCGAGTGAAGAAGCAACTCAGGCATCAAACATTTCCGCTTAAGTAGGCTATCGCAAAATTCTTAACGCTTTCTTGCTGAAGCGGCCCCCAAAATGACCGGACAGGACCTCACACTTATGTAAGAGTGACGCATATGACCGACAGTGATCCTGGGCCCAAGTTGAACAGTGCATTTGGATATTATATATGAGATCAATGGGTTATGGTGGGGCGCGGGTTTGTTAGCACCGCATTTGGCGCTTCTATGGAGTTTGCAGTGACGAGCGGGATCAGGCTGCTTTTTCGCGGATATTGGCTGGAAGTGGAACGCCAGCTGCCTGGAACACCTGCCCTGCCTGACCGGACGTTGGGGTGCGTACGGTGATGACCTTGCCGTCCTTTTCGATCGTAGCCTGCTGGAGCCGGTCGAGATCGTTGAGGAGCGGCTGCCATTCGGGCTGGAAGCCCTTGTCCTGGCACAGCCGGGTCAGTTCCTTGGCAAGCGTCAGGGCAAGGAACGAGACGAACACATGGCTGCGGATCGCGGCATCGGACTGATGGAAGATCGGCCGCGTGTCGAAGCTCGCCTTGGCCATGCGGAACAAGGCCTCCACCTGCAGGAGATCACGGTAGCGGATCACCGCCTGAAGCGGGGTGATGCGGGCATTGGTGCGAAGGACACTGATGCCATCGAACCGGGCCTCGTCCGCCAGCTTGCCCAGATCCACCTCGAAGCTCTTGCCGCTGGCCTTGAGATAACGCCGATAGGCCGAGTTGCCCACCAGCGCCTTGTCGCCCTTTTTGAGCTGGGCCTGCAGGCCATCGATGATGGCCTGCCGGTCGGCCTTGTCCTTCTTCGCTTCGGCTTCGTTGAGCGTGACGATGTAGCGCTGGGTATCCTTGCCGCTGCCAACACGGACCTCCTTGACCCACAGCTGCGTCTCGCCTGCCTGCCGCTCGAGGGCAAGCGGAACCATCGGGGCGGTGTCATTGAGCACGATATCGCGGATGACACTGCTCGACCGCTCGCGGGCGCCGAGGATATATTCCATGCCCAGCTCTTCAAGCGCAGCAATGGTATCAGCGCTGATCATGCCGCGATCGGCCACCACGCACGAACGGGTAATACCAAAGCGCGTGCGCAGGCGGGTCACGATCGGCAGGAGGACCTTCACATCGGCCGTATTGCCCGGGACCATCTCAGTGCAGATCGGGCGGCCTTGCGCATCGATCACCACAGCGAGGATCATCTGCGCAAGCTCAGGCCGGTGATCCTTGGAATGACCCCTGCGCCCCAGCGTGTCGCCCCCTGCGCCGTAGAACGACAGCGAAGTGGTATCCATGAACACCAGGCTCAGATCGGTGAACAGATCCCGCCTGCGATCAAACAGCTTCTCTTCGATCACATCCTTCACACAGCGTGGTGCCAGCGCGCCGTCAGCCTGCTCCTCGATCTCCTCGCCGAGCCAGGCCATGGCCCGGTAGA
>JBKDUW010000140.1:0-5186 GCA_046339235.1 Erythrobacteraceae bacterium
GACGTCGTCCGAATAATAGGGCCGGAAGGCCGGACGGGCGATGGCAGGCGCGAGCCGTTCCCACTGGCCTGCGCCGGCGCTGCACGCGAGCGTGACCGCGGTCGGCAATCCGGCGGCGACTTCATGCGCGAAGGTCGGCCCTGACAGCACCGCGATAGCGCTGCCGGACGAGGCCTCGCGCGCGACGTCGTTCATCAGTCGGCCGGTGCCCGCCTCGATCCCCTTGGAGCACAGCACCAGATCGCGCGGGGGCGTGGGCAGGCCGGCGAGCACTTTGCCCAGCACCTGCGCCGGCGTGACCACCAGCGCGGTGCCGATCGCGGCGAAATCGGCCAGATCGACGGTCGCGCGGATGGTGGGTGCAAGGGTGGCAGACGGCAGGTAGAGCGGGTTGCGATGGTCGGCGTTGATCGCGGTGACCACCTCGGGCTCGAAAGCCCAAAGCAGCACCTCGCGGCCATCACTCGCCAGCATCTGCGCAAGCGCCGTGCCCCATGCGCCTGCACCGATCACGCCGACCACCACCCGATCATCCTGAGTCTGTCGAAGGGTCATCCTTTGACTCCTGCGCCGCGCACGGCCTCTGCCGAAGCGTCGAGCGGCCAGCGCGGGCGCGCGACGAATTCGAGGCTGTCGCCCGCGAAATCCTTGCCAGCAGCCCAGCCTTCGTCCGCCAGACGCTCGCATCCGGCCCAGGCGATCATCGCGGCATTATCGGTGCACAGCGCCAGCGGCGGGGCGGAGAAGCGCATAGCGTGTTTCGCGGCGAAACCTTCCAGCGCGCTGCGCACCGTGTGGTTGGCGGCCACGCCGCCTGCAACCACCAGCGCCGGGAAGGGGCCAGCCTTCGTTAGCGCCAGTTCGAGCCGGTCGATCAGGCATTCGACTGCGGCCTGCTGGAAACTCGCGGCGATATCGGCCGGTTGGTGCGCTCCGCTTTCTACCGCGCGCAGCACCGCGCTTTTCAGCCCGGCGAAGGAGAAATGCGGCTCGCTCGATCCTTTCAATGGGCGCGGCAGGGGGACGGCCTTGGGATCGCCCTCGAGCGCCAGCCGCTCCACCGCAGGCCCGCCGGGATAGCCCAGCATCAGCAGCTTGGCGGTCTTGTCGAAAGCCTCGCCCAGCGCGTCGTCAATGGTGGTGGCAAGGCGGCGATAGCGCCCCACGCCTTCAACGGCGAGGATCTGGCAATGCCCGCCCGAGACCAGCAGCAGCAGATAGGGAAAGCCGAGGGATTCATCCGCCAGCCGCGGCGAGAGCGTGTGGCCTTCGAGGTGATTGATCGCCAGCAAAGGCTTGCCTGCCGCCATCGCCAGCGCCTTGGCGCTCACCAGTCCGACAATCACCCCGCCGATCAGCCCCGGCCCTGCGGTGGCGGCAATCGCGTCGACATCGGCAAGGCCAAGGCCCGCCTCGCGCATCACCCGTTCGATCATCGGCGCCAAGCGCTCGGCATGGGCGCGCGCGGCGATTTCGGGCACCACCCCGCCATAGGGCGCATGTTCGGCTTCCTGGCTGGCGATCGTCTGGGCAATGATCGTCCGGTCGCCGCGCACCAGCGCCACGGCGGTCTCGTCGCAACTCGATTCGATACCGAGTACGACTGCTGCATCAGAGGTGTGCGTGACCGATCCCATCCGGCTTCCATCTAGTCTTTGTGAAGGCTAGGGCAAGGCTAGCCATGTCTGAAGCATCCCAAAGCACACCGAGATTGCGTCTCGGCACCCGCAATTCCCCGCTCGCAATGGCGCAGGCCTACGAGACGCGCGCGCGCCTGTGCGCCGCCCACGGCTGGAGCGAGGAGGCGATCGCCATCGTCCCTGTGCTGGCCAGCGGCGACAAGGTGCTTGATCGCCCGCTCTCCGAAATCGGCGGCAAGGCGCTGTGGACCAAGGAGCTCGATCAATGGCTGGGCGAGGGGCTGATCGACCTCTCGGTGCATTCGGCCAAGGATGTCGAGACGATCCGGCCCGCAGTGTTCCACTTCCCCGCCTTCCTCCCGCGCGCCGACCGGCGTGATTGCCTCGTTGGTGCGGCCAGCATCGCCACAATTCCCGAAGGCGCGGTCATCGGCACCAGCGCGCCCCGGCGTGCGGCGCAGCTCTTGAACCTGCGGCCCGACTGCAAGGTCGTCACCTTCCGCGGCAATGTCGCCACGCGGCTGGCTAAATTGCAGGCGGGGGAAGCGGATGTGACCTTCCTTGCTGCCGCTGGCCTCGAACGGCTCGATCAGAGCGCGGTCGGCGTTCCGCTTGATGAGGACGAATGGATCCCCGCCGCCGCCCAGGGTGTGATCGCGATCGAATGCCGCGCCGGTGATGCGGAGACAACCGCGCTGCTCGCCGCGATCGACCACGCGCCCACCCGCGCGGAACTTGAGGCCGAACGCGCCTTGCTCGCGGCGCTGGGCGGCACCTGCCATTCGCCGGTCGCGGTGCTGTGTGTCGACGAGGCGGGCGAACTCGCCATGCGCGCCGCCCTGTTCAGTCCCGACGGGGCCGAGCGGATCGAAGGCAGCGCGCGGTTTGCTTGCGGAGAACACGGCCCGGTCATCGCGCTCGCCGCCGATCTGCTGACCCGCGCAAGCCCCGCCATCGCGGCCCAGTTCCGCCACGGCAGCTAAGATGCACTGCCTCGCGCTCAGACCCGAACCGGGGCTGTCCGCGACGCTGGACAAGGCCCATGCGCTGGGGCTGGCGATCACCGGATTGGCGCTGTCGGAGATTTGCGCGGTCCTATGGGACTGCCCCGATCCTGCGCGCTTTGACGGCCTGCTGATCGGCAGCGCCAATGCGATTCTGCAGGGCGGGGCGAACCTTGCGCGGCTCACCAGAAAGCCGGTCTATGCCGTGGGCGAGGCGACCGCCGCTGCCGCGCGCGCAGCCGGTTTCAGCGTCGCGCATGTGGGCAGCGGCGGTTTGCAGGGCGTGCTCGATGCGATCCCTTCGCTTGGTCCCGGCCCCTCGCACCTGCTGCGCATCGCGGGCGAGGAGCATGTGCCGCTCACACCGCCCGCAGGCGTCACCTTCGATACCGTCATCGCCTATCGCAATGTTATGCTGCCGCTTAATCCGGCCGCGCCGGTTCTGGCGTCCTGCGATGCCCTGGTGCTGCTCCATTCGGCCGCCACCGCCAGCCATTTCGCCGCCGAGTGCGACCGGCTCGGCCTGCCGCGCGAGACGGTAGCGCTCGCCGCGCTCGGCCCGCGAATTGCAGAGGCGGCGGAGACAGGCTGGCGCGCTGTCCACACGGCTCCCCGGCCCGACGAAGCTGCGCTGTTGGCATTGGCATCGCAACTGTGCCAAGATAAACCCTCTATTCCCGTTCCTCCTCCGGTCAAGCCGTAAGCGCGGCGTCGGCGGACGAGCAAAGACAAGGTCGCACAAAAGATCGCGATGGAACCGAATAACGGAAGCCGCCGCAAACCTTCATCGGGCCGGAACCTGCTGCTGGCTGTGCTGGCCGCCTTTCTGGCTGGCGGCGCGCTGGCAGGCTGGGTGATGTGGAACACGCTGCAATCGGAGACGACCGGAACGGCTGTCAGTCCGCAGGCCGCCAAAGCGCCCGGCGGCGGGCTCTCGCCTTCGCCGACGCCGCTCGCGGCTGCGATCAAGGCTGAACAGGCGGTTGAACGCGTGGCCGAGCAGCAGGGCGGGCTCGACCAGCGCCTCGCAGCCGCCGAACAGCGTCTGTCCCGGCTCGATCTGCAAGCCCAAGCAGCCGCGGGCAATGCCGCGCGCGCCGAAAGCCTGCTGATCGCCTTTGCCACCCGCCGCGCGGTCGAACGCGGGGCCGAGCTGGGCTATCTCTCCGACCAGCTGCGGCTGCGCTTCGGCGACCAATGGCCCAATGCAGTCAGCACGATCATCGAATTCTCGCGCAATCCGGTGCGGCTTGACGGGCTGGTGGCGCGGCTCGAAGGTCTCGGGCCACAACTGCGCGAAAGCAGCGAGGGGCCCTCCTGGGCCGCCTTCCAGCGCGAGATGTCGCAGCTCTTCGTGGTCCGCCGCGAAAGCACCCCCTCGCCGCAGCCGCAGCGCCGTTTGGAACGGGCGCGCTGGGCGTTGGAGCAGGGGCGCTATCAGAACGCGATCGACGAGGTGAAGGGCATGCCCGGAGCCGCCAAGGCCGAAGCCTGGATCAAGGATGCTGAACGCTACCGCAAGGTGATGGAAGCGATGGAAGTGATCGAGACCGCCGCGGTGCTCGACCAGCGGGGCCTGCGCGACGGGGCAGGCAATCTGGTGCGGCAACTGAGCCCGCTGATCGTGGTGCCTTAGCCCGGCACCATAATTGTAGATTAAAGCGATGAAAATTATCGTTATTTTCCTTCGCGTAAAAGCTCTATCCCCTTTTTAGTCCCCCTAATGTGCGCCGATAGAGCCGGTTTAGGCCCTAGTCAGTGTGCCCATGCTTTTGACGTTGCGCCCGCATTGCCAGCGCACCTTGCGCCCATTGCGGGGCTTCGCCGGTCGCGAGCGCATCCCGCCCATTCCCCGGCAAGTGAATTGCGGCTGGTGTGCCCGCTGTGGCCCGCGCTTCGAAGGCTTCCGGCGTTTCGTCCGGTTCGCGTGAGATAGTGCCGCCGCCCATTATGAGCGCAGACATAGGTTCGCTGGTAAAGCCATCGCAAAGGAAAATGACGCTAGGCATTTCGACAGCGCCTTTGCCGCGTTCCGCTTCCAGCCGTGCCAGTCGCTTCGATAGTGTCATTTGCCATGCTCCAGAGCCGCCACACGGGCTTCGAGTTCGGTTGTTTCGAGCGTCCGCCGGTATGTCTCCACCAGCGCCATTAGGTGCGCGCCTTCGTTTGGCGTGAGTTCACCAGCCGCCACGGCTTCCAGCACCGCGCCAGCCGCCATTGCCGCATCCCGTGCGGTTTCCATTCTGGGCAAGGTGAATTGAACCGGCGCATCACGCCTAGGCGGGGCAATGCGCTCCAGACAAAGCCGCAAAGCCGTTGTATCGCCCGCCAGAGCCATTTCCACGGCTTTGCGCGTCCAGGCGCCCGCTTCCCCATCCAAGAGCGCCAGCGCCGCTTGTGTGGCCTTGTGGCGCGCTCCACGGGGCTTGCCGGGGTTGCCGGGGCCAAAGCGCCCAGCAGTATCGCGTCCGCTTTTACGGGTCATGCTTGCCCCCTTGCAGCGTCACCAGCCGCCAGAATGGTTTCCAAGTCAGCGCAATCT
>JBKDUW010000141.1:0-12535 GCA_046339235.1 Erythrobacteraceae bacterium
GTACCACAATGTTATAGTGGCCGGGTGAGGAGGCGGGGCGGGTGGTCCGCAACGCTAACGTCAGCGCCTTTGCGCGCAGCCCACGCCTTTGTTGGTCAGTTGCGCTTCGCGCACCCGACCGTGGCCGCATCGATCGCGGTCGCAGCTCCGGTGAGGGCGTAGCGATCGGTAAAGGTGCCGCCCTTGGCCCCGTCCGCCGAGACGCTCATCTGCGCCGCCGAGCGCAGGGCGGCGATGATTGCGGCATCATCGCGCGTGTCTTTCGCCCAGGCATTGCGGCCCTTGGCCACAAGCGCGAAGCGCTTGCCGCCCACCGCCAGCCGCACCGAGCCTGTCACCTCGCGCGACAGTACGAAATGCACCGCGCCGCGCACGTCCTTCTCGGGCCAGTTGGAGATTGTCGCATAGGCGGACGCGGGGGGGGGAGAGCCTTGCGCCTTGGCGATGGCGTAGCAGCGCGCAGGCGACGCATCGCGAAACGCCGCCCAGCCATCATAGACGCCAAGGCTGTCGCGCGCGGCGAGCGGCGCGGCGAGGCACAGCAAGGCGCCAAGTGCAAGAGGGGCAACCAGCCTAGTCATAGTCGATGCCAAGCACTTCCCACTCCTTCGAGCCCGAGGGAAGCCTGACCACGCGCAAATCCCCGACGCTCGCGCCGCGCAGCGCCTTGGCGAGCGGCGAGTTCCAGCCAATCCTGCCTGCGCTTGCATCCTGCTCGTCGTCACCGACCAGCTGGACAATCTGGCTGTTGTCGTCCTGGTCCGCGATGGTGACCCGCGCGCCGAAGAACACACGGCTGCGGTCCACCTTCGCGGCAGGATCGACCACCCGCAGCGTCTTCATCCGCTTGATCAGATGGGTGAGCTCGCGGTCGATCTCGCGCATTTTCTTGCGGCCATAGAGATAGTCGCCGTTCTCCGAGCGGTCGCCATTGCCCGCCGCCCAGCTGACGATCTCGACAATCGCCGGACGTTCGGTGCCGAGCAACAGCTCATAGCGCGCCTTCAAGGCGGCCATGCCCGCCGGCGTGATCGGCGACCCCGGTTTGGGCGTCATGTCATGCTCGCTCAGCGCAGGAAGGTGTTGATCGGACGAGGCAATCCGGCTTCGCGCGGATACATGTGCGAATAGGTCACCGCATTGCCGATCACGCGCATGATATAATAGCGCGTCTCGAAATTGGCCGGGATCTTCTCGACCCAGGTGACCCAGTCGATCTCTCCGCGGCGCGGGTCGCCGTTCAGCCGCAGCCACTCGTTCACGCGCCCCGGGCCGGCGTTGTAGGCCCCCACCGCGAGCGGATAGGCCCCGCCGTAATAGCTCATCATGCGGGCGAAATAGGCGTCGCCCAGCTGGATATTGTAGCTCGGCGAACCGGTGAGATCGGCGGCCATGTAATTCATGCCGAGCTTGCCCGCCTGCTCGCGCGCGGTGCCGGGCATCAGCTGCATCACCCCGCGCGCGCCGGCATGGCTGACGCGGGTCCGATCAAATTCGCTTTCCTGACGGCTGATCGCATGGACCATCGTCCAGTCATTGACGATGGGTGTGGGGATCACCGGAAAGCCGATCCGCTCGAAGCCGGTGAGGCCGTTCTCGCCGGCCTTCATGCCGATCACCACCGCCATTTCATCGAGCCCGGTCTCGGCGGCGAGCTGGGATGCCATCGTCAGTTCCTCGGGCGTGTCAGCCTCGTCGCCCAGCGCCTCGAAGAAGCGCCGCTCGGTGCGCCAGTCGCGCCGGTTCACCGCCATCTCGCGGATCGCCTGCACCAGCGTATTGCCTTCAAAGGCGGCGCGGTCGCCCGCGCTGATCGCAACCTCGGGCAATGGCGCAAAGCCCGGCATCTGACGGCCCAGCGCGGTAATCGCGAGCTGGCCGTAATAGTAATGCGGATAGGCGGCGGCGGCCTCGAAATACCGCCGCGCATCGGCCTCGTTGCCCGCCTGCCGCGCCGCGCGTCCGGCCCAGTAATAGCCCTTCGCCTTGGTCAGCGGGGTGCGCGCGGCATCGCCGTAACGCTGGAACAGCGGCGCGGCCGCACGCCCGTCGCAGAGGTTCCACAGCGCCTTGGTGCCGCCGAGCCAGACCAGATCGGTGTAGCGATCGCGCAAGGTGAAGCTGGCCTGCGACACATCGGTGCCGGGCGCGAACAGATCATCGACCCGCGCCGCGATCTGCACCGCCTCGCGCGAACTCGCCGTTTTCGCGAGCTCGAGCATGTCGCCGACATATTCCTCGGGCTCGCGCGCCGGACGGGTCAAGCGCGGCCCGGTGGTGAGCGTGCGCACCGCTTCGCCGCTCTGACCGCTGGCGCGCAGGTAATTGACCAGATTGAAGACAAAGCCCGGATTGGACATCGCGCTCGCAGGTGCGGTGATCCCGGCCTGGGTCGGATAGCTGCCGCGCACCAGCGCGAGCCGCGCCAGTGCCAGCGGACGGTCAGCCTCCGGCAGATTGATCGCCTGGCGCGCGGCGGCATCAGCCTTGCCCTGCCACAACAGCGCGTCCATCCGCGCGGCGTGATCATTAGCGGTGAACTCGGCGCCGTATAGCCCGACCAGATAGAGCTCGACCGGATCGCTCATCGCGCCGCCGCGCCATGCCTTGCGCGCCTCGGCCAGTGCCTCTGGCCGCTGTGCGGCGGCCAGCGCCAGCGCATAGCGGGCGCGCGCCGGATTGGTCAGCGGCGGGTTGGCGTCGAAATAGCGCAGCATATCATTCGTCGCAGGCGCCTCGCTCTCGAGCACGTTTTCGGCCCGCAGCCGCAGAATCTCCGAGCGGGGGAAATTGGGGTAGGCGAGCACGAAGCCGGCATAGTCGACAAAGCGCATCTCGCGGCTCGCCTGCAGCATTTCCCAGCGTGCCAGCGCCGTGCCCATCTCACCCGACTGGCGCGCCACCAGCTTGCCGCCATTGGCCGATTGTCCCCAGCTTTGCGCCGCCAGCGGCCCTGCCAATCCCGCCAGCGCCAACACCGCTCCGGCAAGAGCAAGGCGGCGGGTCTTGAGCAGCGGTGTGTGGACCATGCTGGACATAGTGCCGATCGGCTCCTTAGTAGGTGCTTAACAGGGAAGACAACGGAGTATCTCCTCCGCATGTTCCGATCTAATGATGAAGGCAGGACAAAAGCAATGTTCAGCGGATCGATACCCGCTCTGGTGACTCCTTTTCGCGGCGGGACGTTTGACGAGGCGGCCTTCCGGCGGCTGGTGGACTGGCAGATCGAGAATGGCAGCGCCGCGCTGGTGCCCTGCGGCACGACTGGCGAGGCTTCGACTCTCTCCAACGCCGAGCATCACCGCGTCATCGAAGTGTGCATTGAACAAACGGCGGGCCGCGTGCCTGTGATTGCGGGGTGCGGCTCGAACGACACCCGCAACGCCCTGCTGCACATGAACTTCTCGCGCAAGGCGGGTGCGGCGGCGGGGCTTTGCGTCGCGCCCTAGTACCACCGGCCGAGCCAGCGCGGGCTGATCGCGCATTTCAGCTTCCTGGCCGAAAACAGCGATCTGCCGATCGTGCTCTACAACGTCCCGGGCCGCACCGTGACCGATCTCGAGGACGAGACGGTGGTGGCACTGGTGAACACCTATCCCGACCGGATTATCGCCATCAAGGACGCCAGCGGTGACCTGAGCCGCGTGGCCGATCACCGCATGGGAATCGGGCGCGAATTCTGCCAGCTGTCGGGCAATGACGAGCTGTGGCTGCCGCATGCTGCGGCTGGCGGGCGCGGGTGCATTTCGGTGACCGCCAATGTCGCGCCGGCGCTGTGCGCCGAGTTCCACGAGGCCATCGCCGCCAACGAGTTGAAGCTGGCGCGGCAATTGAACGACCGCCTGTTCCCGCTGCATTATGCGATGTTCTCCGACGCAAGCCCTGCGCCGGTGAAATATGCGCTCTCCCGCATGCACGACTGGATCGAGTCCGACGTGCGCCTGCCGCTGGTGGAATGCTCGGACGAAGCCAAGCGCGCGGTAGACGAGGCGCTGGTGCTAGCCGGGGTGTTGAAGGGGTAGGTTCAGGCCGAGGCCTAAACCACCTCGTCCTCGTCCAGCAGGCTTTCGGCAAAGCCCTCGGGCTCGCTCGCCAGAATGGCGTCGGTGATCGAATCGATCCGCGCGCCGACCCGCTCCGGGTGGGCAATCGCGGCGATGTGGAACAGGGCGTCGCCCTGGTGCACCACCGGCAGCGTGGCATGGCCGATGATGATCCCGTCGATCGGGCTGATCAATTCATGCGCGTCCTCGCCAAACAATCCCGCGACGCAGGCGAGCAGATCGCCCTTGCGCACCGGATCGCCGCTCTTGCGCACGCGGTGCGTCACCCCGCCGCGCGGCGCCCGGACCCACACCGAGCGGTTGGCGCGCGCCGGGATGCCGACTTCTGTAAGGCCGTCATCGGCCTCGATCATGCCGAGATGCGCCAGCACCCGGTTAACGCCGGCGACCCCGGTCTCGATCGACAGCCGGTCGAACCGCAAGGCCTCGCCCGCTTCCATCAGCAGCATGTCGACACCCTTCTTCTGGGCGAGATCGCGCAAGGATCCGTCGCGCAGCGGGCTCTCGATGATCACCGGCGCGCCGAACGCCATCGCCAGCTCGACCAGCCGCTTGTTGCCCGCCGCGATGCGGATCTGCGGCAGGTTGTAGCGGTGGATTGCGGCGGTGTGGATGTCGATGCCCAGCTCGCAGCGGCCCACCACTTCGCGGTAGAAGATATTCGCCAGCTGTCCGGCGAGCGATCCGCCCGCGCTGCCGGGAAAGCTGCGATTGAGGTCGCGCCGGTCGGGCAGATAGCGCGAATGGGTAATGAAGCCGAAGATATTGGCCACCGGCACCATTAGCACCGTGCCGGCGAGCGCCTGCGGATCGATCTCCTGCGCCAGCCGCTGGATCACCGCCGTGCCGACGATTTCGTCGCCGTGAATCGCCGCGCTGACGAACACCGCCGGGCCGGGCCGCGCGCCGTGCAGCACCCGAACCGCCAGCGATGATGCCGTGCCGGTCGCCATGGTGGTGATTGGAAAGGCGAGATCGCGCGTGGTTCCCGGCGCAATGTCCTCGTCTGCGATGGTGAATGGTTGAACCTGATCCATGATGCGCGTCGCCCCCCCTCGAACTGCCCCGCAAGAGCCACCGATTAACGCGCAACAGGGCAAAGCGCAAAGCCCCTCGCTTTTTTGCGCACCGATGCCTACATCGCGCGTCCCATGGCACGCCCCAAACCCGTCACCTTCGACAAGCTCAAGATCGTCGCCGAGAACCGCCGTGCGCGCTTCGATTACTATATCGAGGACGTGTTCGAGGCCGGGCTTGCCCTTCAGGGCACCGAGGTCAAGGCGCTGCGGGCGGGCGAGGCCAGCATTGCCGAAAGCTATGCCGAGGTGAAGGACGGACAGGTGTGGCTGATCAATGCCAACATCCCCGAATACAGCCACGGCAACCGCATCAATCACGAACCGCGCCGCCCGCGCAAGCTGTTGCTCCACGAACGCGAGATCGAGAAGTTCGTCGGTGCGGTGGAGCGCAAGGGCATGACGCTGGTGCCGCTGATGGTTTACTTCAACAGCACCGGCCGGGCGAAAGTCGAACTCGCGCTCGCCAAGGGCAAGCAGACCCACGACAAGCGCGCCACGATCAAGGCCCGCGACTGGAAGCGCGACAAGGCCAGAATCCTTAGGGAAAAATCCTGATGCGCGACAAGGGTTGAGGGGCAGGGATAAAAAACTCGGTTCTTGCCGGATTCACCTACTGGTCAGGAACCCGATGCTTCCCATATGCGCTTCATGGTGCTCATGATAAGGCCCCTTTTGTCAGACATTATGATCGCCGCGCCGGGGCGCCACGAAAGGGTGTGCCTGTGACACCGCCCGAAGCTTCCAAGCCAAATATCTCCAAACGCTCGAAGACCTGGGCGATGGACATCATCCGCAAGAACACGCCGACCCGCGAGGAGATGGCGCAGAACAAGTATCTTGCGCCGATCGCACACCGCTTCCTTTCGCCTGAGCTGTGGCGCTTCACCCGCCGCTCGGTGCCGCGCGGGGTGGCGCTGGGGCTGTTTGCGGCCTTTATCATTCCCTTGGGCCAGATATTCCTCTCGGCCTTTCTCGCTCTGCCGATGCGCGCCAATGTGCCGCTCTCCGCGCTGGTGACCTTCGTCACCAACCCCTTCACGCTGCCCTTCTGGCTGGTGATCGCCAACCGCATCGGCGATTTCGCCTTGCGCTTCGATGCCACCGCGCCCGCGGTTGCGAGCGCCAAGGCCAATAGCGGCGTCTGGGCCTTCCTGACGGACGCCTATCAGGTCGCCGGGGCCACGGTGGTCGGCTATCTGGTGCTCTCTCTGGTGACACCGGTGCTGGGCTATATCATCTCCGGCTGGGTGTGGCGCGCTGTGGTGGCGCGCAAACGCGCCAAACGGTTGAAGGTGATGGAAGCCCGGCTCGACCAGCGGCTCGGCGCGCGTTAGGAACGCTGCCAAGGTCGGGCGTCGATGCGCCCTCGGCCCCAAGCCAGCCACAGGAACACCCGCGCTTGTCCGAGCCCAGCCGCCTCATTCCCCGACGCCCGGAGCTCCCCGCGAGCAGCCAGCCCGAAGGCCTGACCGTGCTGGCCGCGTCGTCCACACAGCTGATGGTGCTCGCGGGGGCGCTGATCGCAAGCGCGGCAGTGCTGTTCCTTGCAACCTCGAGCTGGCTGCTGGCCCTGGTCTTCCTGCTCGGGGTCGGCGTGCTGCTCGGCGCCGGGCTGGTGCTTGACCGCCTGCGGTTCGCGCCCGCGCAAGACCAGCTCGCGCCGCCTGACTGGACGGTCACGGTGGCCGCGATCGAGCAGGCGGGCGAGGCGGTCGCGATTACCGACCGTGCCAACCGCCTGGTGTGCGCCAACAGCGAATTTCTCGAAAACTTCGGGGTGTCGGCCGCGCCGCCCGCGCTGCCCTTTGCGCGCGAGGCATTGGAGGTGGTGACCCGGCTGGCGCGCGATGCCTGGCGCGACGGGGCGGCGGTGATCGACCTGCTGCCCATGCCCGACGGCGAGTTTGACTGGCAGATTTCCGCGCGCCGCGCGGGGCGAGGCGAGGATCACCTCGTGTGGCGGCTGCGCCCGCTGCCGCGCGTCAGCAATATGAGCCTCGGCGCGCTCGATCTCGCTGGCCCCTTCGGCAAGATGCTCAGCCGCGCCGGGATCGAGACCGCGATCACCGCTGCCGACGGCATCATCCGCGCGGTCAGCGCCGGGTTTGCCGAGCGCGCTGCGGGGGATGACCGCGCGACCCTGATGGGGCAGGATTTCGTCAGCTACCTGCGCACCGACGAGCGCGACCGGATCTTCTTCGCCCGCGAAGGGCGCGGCGGCACCCCGCAGACGCTGGTCAATGTGCCGCTGATCGATCCCTCGACGCAAGCCCAGTCAGCCGGGCCGGACGAGGCGACATCGCTCATGCTGCTGATCGATTCAGGCGTTGGCATCGGCTCGGGCTGGGATGGCGCCGCACAGGCCGGGGTCGCGCAGCTTGATGCGCTGCTCGGCCAGCTGCCGCTCGGCCTTGCGATGACCGACCGCGACGGGCGCTTCCTGTTCGGCAACGACGCCTTCCTGCGTGCGGTCGGGCGCGAGGGGCGGGGGCTGCCCGCCTTCCCGACCGATCTGGTTACGCGCGAGGACACGGCCGCGCTGTCCGATGCGGTGCGCCGCCACGGGCGCGGCCCCTCGACCAGCGGCGATGTCGCGGTTCGGCGGGTGAACAGCCCCGAAGAGCCGGTCTCGCTCGGGCTGGCGGGCGTGCGCGGGCTGGGCGAGGCGGCGGTGCTGCTGAGCCTCGCGGATTCGAGCCAGGAAAACCAGCTGCGCCGCCAGGTTGCTCAGGCCACCAAGATGCAGGCGGTCGGCCAGCTTGCCGGCGGGGTCGCGCATGATTTCAACAATGTGCTGACCGCGATCATCGGCACCTGCGATCTGATGCTGCTGCGCCATATTCCAGGCGACAGCGACTATGACGACATCCAGCAGATCCGCGCCAATTCGAACCGCGCCGCCGCGCTTACCCGCCAGCTGCTCGCCTTCTCGCGCCAGCAGACCCTGCGCCCTGAGGTGATCCAGCTCCCCGATGTGGTGAGCGAAGTGAGCCCGCTGATCAAGCGGCTGCTGGGCGAAAAGATCATCTACTACGTCCAGCATGATCGCAATCTCGGGCCGGTGCGGGCCGACCCGCAGCAATTGGAGCAGGTAATCATGAACCTTGCCGTCAACGCCCGCGACGCGATCCAGTCGCGCGGCAAGGGCACGGGGCGGATCTCGCTGTTCACCCGCCACCTGCACGCGACCGAAGTGCTGCAGCTGGGCTCGGAGGTGCTGCCCGCGGCCGACTATACCGTGCTGATCGTGCAGGACACCGGCGGCGGCATCCCGCCGCACGTGCTGCCCAAGCTGTTCGAGCCGTTCTTCACCACCAAGGAACAGGGCAAGGGCACCGGCCTCGGGCTTTCGACCGCCTACGGGATCGTCAAGCAATCGGGCGGCTTCATCTTTGCCGACAACATCAAGGACAAGGCCGGGAACGCGACCGGCGCGTGTTTCACGGTCTATTTCCCGGTCCATCACGGCGAGGCCCACAAGAAGCGCGAGACCAGGGCGCCGCTGATCTCGTCCGAATGGTCGGCTGGCGGCAAGGTGCTGCTGGTCGAGGACGAGGACATGGTGCGCGCGGTGGCCGAACGGGCGCTGGCGCGCGCGGGCTATGATGTGAAGGCCTGCGCCAATGGCGAGGAGGGGCTGGCGGCGATCACCGAGGGCACCGTGCAGTTCGATATCGTGGTCAGCGATGTGGTGATGCCGGGGATGGATGGCCCTGCGATGGTGCGCGCGATCCGCGCCCGGCTGCCGAAAATGCCGGTGCTGTTCATGTCGGGCTATGCCGAGGAACAGCTGCGCCGCGACATCGACATTCCCGATATGCACTTCATCCCCAAGCCCTTCAGCGTGGCGGCGATCGGCGACAAGGTGGGCGCGGTTCTGAGTCAGGCGCGGGCGGCACAGGCGGAGGCCGAGGCGGCTGCCAAGTGAGGGGCACCAAGCTGCTGCGGGCCTTGTAGGAAATTTTTTGTTCCCCACTTGTTCCAGTAGAACAAATACAATACATCGCAATCCAAGGACGGTCGTCGAAAACTGGTGATCGCCTCTAGGCAAGTGAAGGAGTGCATGCGATGGCTACGCAATTGAAGCTGGTGGAAGAGGACAAAAAAGCCGTGGATCGTCAGAAGGCGCTCGAAGCCGCACTTGCCCAGATCGATCGTGCCTTCGGCAAGGGTTCCGCGATGAAGCTGGGCCAGAAGGAAACCATGCAGGTTGAGTCGATCTCGACCGGCTCGCTGGGGCTCGACATCGCGCTTGGCGTGGGCGGCTTGCCCAAGGGCCGGGTGGTCGAGGTCTATGGCCCGGAAAGCTCGGGCAAGACGACGTTGGCGCTGCACGTGATTGCCGAGGCACAGAAGGCTGGCGGCACCGCAGCCTTCGTTGATGCCGAACACGCGCTCGATCCGGTCTATGCCAAGAAGCTCGGCGTTAACATTGATGAACTGATCGTTTCGCAGCCCGATACCGGCGAGCAGGCGCTAGAAATCGTCGATACGCTGGTGCGCTCGAATGCGATCGATGTGCTGGTGGTCGATTCGGTCGCGGCGCTGGTGCCGCGCGCGGAAATCGAAGGCGAGATGGGCGACTCGCACGTCGGCCTTCAGGCCCGCCTGATGAGCCAGTCGCTGCGCAAGCTGACCGGCTCGATCAACCGTTCCAAGTGCATGGTGATCTTCATCAACCAGCTGCGCATGAAAATCGGTGTGATGTACGGCAACCCCGAGACCACGACCGGCGGCAACGCGCTCAAGTTCTATGCCTCGGTCCGGCTCGACATCCGCCGCACCGGCCAGATCAAGGACCGCGACGAGATCATTGGCAACACCACCCGCGTCAAGGTGGTCAAGAACAAGGTCGCCCCGCCGTTCAAGCAGGTCGAGTTCGACATCATGTACGGCGAAGGCATCTCCAAGATCGGCGAAATCCTCGATCTCGGGGTCAAGGCCGGCATCGTCGAGAAGTCGGGGAGCTGGTTCTCCTATGACTCTATCCGCATCGGTCAGGGGCGCGAGAACGCCAAGACCTATCTCAAGGAAAATCCCGAGCTTTGCGACCGCCTGGAAGCTGCAATCCGCAGCCGGACCGATGCGGTGGCCGGGGAGATGATGACAGGGCCGGACGCGGACCCCGAAGACTGATCCCCAAGCGGGCGCGCGCGGGGAGTGTCCCCTCCCTGCCTGTCCCAGGGCGCCCGTAAACCCGGAAAGCCGGCACGATACCTCTACCCAGGGCTCGGGCCGGCTTTTCGGTTGTGCGCCGCTGAGGCAAGCGCGTGCTCTCCGGGCGCCGGATTGTGGATCAGCGGCAACACTCGGGGCCTGCGGTGAAGCGTGGCCTATGCGCGCTCCATTGCCTAACGCCCTCGCATTGCCTAACTGCACCGCCATGAGCTCTACGAACGAAATCCGCCGGTCCTTCCTCGACTATTTCGGCAAGGCCGGTCACGCCATCACGCCGAGCGCACCGCTCGTTCCCTACAACGATCCGACGTTGATGTTCGTCAACGCCGGAATGGTGCCGTTCAAGAACGTGTTTACCGGGCTCGAAACCCCGCCCGCGCCGCGCGCCACCTCCTCGCAGAAATGCGTGCGCGCCGGTGGCAAGCACAATGATCTCGACAATGTCGGCTACACCGCGCGGCACCACACCTTCTTCAAGATGCTCGGTAATTTCTCGTTCGGTGACTATTTCAAGGATCAGGCGATTGAACATGCCTGGACCCTGCTGACCGGCGAATGGGGCCTGCCCAAGGACCGGCTCACCGTCACCGTCTACCACACCGACGATGAAGCGGCCGGCCTGTGGAAGCGCATCGCCGGCCTGCCCGAAGAGCGCATCATCCGCATCAGCACCAATGACAATTTCTGGTCGATGGGGGACACCGGTCCTTGCGGTCCGTGCTCGGAAATCTTCTACGATCACGGTGACCACATCTTCGGCGGCCCTCCCGGCAGCCCGGACGAGGATGGTGACCGCTTCGTCGAGATCTGGAACCTCGTGTTCATGCAATACGAGCAGCAGGCGGTCGGCACCCGTGTCGACCTGCCCAAGCCCTCGATCGATACCGGCATGGGGATCGAGCGTGTCGCCGCCGTGCTGCAGGGCGTGCACGACAATTACGATACCGATACCTTCAAGGCGCTGATTGCTGCGTCCGAGAACCTCACCAATGTCGCTGCCGCTGGCGAGCAGGCCGCCTCGCACCGCGTGATCGCGGATCACCTGCGCTCGGTCAGCTTCCTGATGGCCGACGGGGTGCTGCCCTCGAATGAGGGCCGCGGCTATGTGCTGCGTCGGATCATGCGCCGCGCGATGCGCCACGCGCACCTGCTGGGCGCGGCCGAGCCCTTGATGCACCGCCTCGTCCCGGCGCTGGTCACCGAGATGGGCTCCGCCTATCCCGAGCTTGCCCGCGGTCAGGCGCTGATCGAGGAAGTATTCGAGCGCGAGGAAACCCAGTTCCGCCGTACGCTCGAAAAGGGCCTGAAGCTGCTCGACGAGGCGACCGGCGACATGGCGAGCGGCGGCGAACTCGACGGCGAGATCGCCTTCCGCCTCTATGACACTTTCGGCTTTCCCTATGACCTGACCGAAGACGCCCTGCGCGCGCGCGGTATCGGGGTCGACAAGCCCGGTTTCGACGCCGCGATGGCGCGCCAGAAGGCCGCCGCGCGCGCCGCTTGGAAGGGCTCGGGCGAAGCGGCCTCGGGCGAAGTCTGGTTCGACATCGCCGAGCGCGAAGGCGCGACCGAATTTACCGGCTATGCGGCCACCAGCGGCGAGGGCCGCGTGGTCGCCATCGTCAAGGGCGGGGTCGAGGTGCAAAGCGCTGCTGCGGGCGACGAGGTGGTGATCCTCACCAACCAGACTCCGTTCTACGGCGAAAGCGGCGGCCAGACCGGCGATGCCGGCACCATGGCAAACCTCGCAGGGCTGCGCGCGCGCGTGACCGACACGTCCAAGCCGCTCGGCCGCCTCAACGCGCATCAGGTGGTGATCGAGGCAGGCGCGATTGCGGTTGGCGACACGGTCGAACTCAAGGTCGATACCGAAAGGCGTGACCGGATCCGGGCCAACCACTCGGCCACGCACCTCGTTCACGCTGCGCTGCGGGGGCGGCTCGGCGGGCACGTGACGCAGAAGGGCAGCATGGTCGCCGAAGACCGGCTGCGCTTCGATTTCTCGCAACCCGTCGCGCTGACCCCCGAAGATATCGCGGCGATCGAGGCCGAGGTTAACGCCGAAATCCGTGCCAACGAGACCGTCGGCACCCGGCTGATGACCCCGGACGAGGCGGTCGCGGCCGGCGCGCTGGCGCTGTTCGGCGAGAAATATGGCGATGAAGTGCGCGTGCTCTCGATGGGCCGCGCCAGCCGGGAAGGCCGCACCTATTC
>JBKDUW010000142.1:0-4899 GCA_046339235.1 Erythrobacteraceae bacterium
GGTAGCCCACTTCGACATAGGTGCGGCGCGAGCCGATCGATGCGTCGATCTCGTTGCGGCGAATCGCCAGATTGTCCTTGTCGAGCCGGAAGCGGTGCGTGACATTGAGGAAATCGCGGTATCTGATCTGGGTGCGCCCGACGAAGTCCGAAACCCGGTCGGACAGGCCGGTGCCGGGCGGGAAGATCTGTTCGCTTGGATCATCGAAGCGGTAGGACTGGCCAATCGTGGTCGACACCTTCCAGCCCGGGCGCAGCAATTCCCAATCCACCCCCCAAGTGATGCGGGTGCCGTCTTCGACGCGGTCATAGCCGGGGAAGCGGTTCAGTGCGAAGAGGTTCGAATCCTCAAGATCGATCGCGCGCGAGTCCTCGTTGGGGACATCGAGATTGCGCAGTTTGGGGCTGGCGACGAGCTGCAGACGCGGCTTCAGCACCTGTGTCCCGCCGAAAATCTCGCCCACAAACGGCCATTCGATATCGATCGCCGCGGTGGCGATGCCGCGCGCGCTCCAGCCGTCGGTGCCGCGATAGCTCGGAGTGGTGGTGGCAAGGATGTTGTCGGTATGGTAGATGTCACCGCGCACCAGCGCGGTCAGCGTCACCACCTGACCGAGGCCGGTCATCCGCCGCAAATCCCACTTCGCTCCGGCAAAGGCGCGCTGGGTGTCCTGGCCGTCATTGCGCAACAGCGCGAGGCTGTTGAGCTGCACTTCGATATTGCCGCCCAGCACCGGATCGGCGAGCCGCTGGCGGAAATCGAGCGCAGGCAGGGCGAGCGGGATCTGGCCTTGCTGGGCATTGATGCGCAGCGTCTGCGTCGCCCAGCCAGCCAGCGAGAAATAGGAATTCTCGGTGATCCGCTCGAGATTGATGGTCGAGCGCAACCGGTCATCGCGGCTGAGATCGTAGCGGCGCAGGAAGGTGCGGTCGCTGGCGAGGCGGGCCGAGGTTGTCAGGCTCCATTCGGGCGAGAACTGGAACCGGCCATTGCCCTCAAGATAGCCGCGCGGATCGCTTTGAAAGCTCTGGCCGCCGGTGAAGTCGGTCAGGCGATCGCTGGCGGTGAAATAGCCGGTGATCTGATAGGCGCCAAGGTCTGTGAGGTGTCGCCACTTCGCGCTCGCCATCGGTGCCACGTTGGAGAACACATAGGCCCCCAGCGTCAGATCGCGGTTGTCGGCCAGACGCCAGTAATATTCGCCGCTGACCTCGAGCCCGTTGACCTGGCTAATGCGAAGATCGGGGACGAGTAAGCCGCTCTCGGCACCGCCGTCGGTGCGCAAGGCGAGGCCGGGAAGCGGGAGGATGCGCGCGCCGAACAGTTCCAGCATCGCGCCCTCGAATTGCACGCGCTGGGCTTTCTGGTCGAAGGTCACGCGGTCGGCGGTGACGCGCCAGCTCGGATCCTTGGGGCAGCCTTCGGTATCGCCGACAGCGCAGGCGGTGTAGGCCGCATCGGTGAGCACTGTGACGCCACTGTCGCCGCGTTCGGCCGAGCGGGCGGCGAGCCGTCCGCCGGCGCGCAGGGCAATCAGCAGCTCGGCCATGGCACCGGCCTCGAAGGTCTCGGTCAGTTCGACCTGATCGGTGAACAGCTGGTTGCCCGCATCATCGACCAGCCGGATGTTGCCGGTGGCGATGATCTTGCCGGTCTTGCGGTCCCAGGTGACTTCATCAGCGCGCACCGAGCGGTCTTCCGAACGCAGGATCACTTTGCCGCGCGCGGTGACGATATCGGTGTCGCTGTTGTAGGCGAGTTCGCGCGCTTCGAAATCGATCTTGCGGGGGGCAGGCGCGGGCGTAGCGGCGAGATCTTCTACAGGGGGTGGCGACTGCTCCTGCGCAGCGAGCGCGGCGGGCGCGGCGAGCAGCACCAGAACCAGAACCAGAAACGACGAAGCGCCCCGCGCCGGGAAGCGCAAGGCGTGGCGCGCAGTGCTGCGCGATCCCTCTGGCGAGCCTCCCGACATGGCCTTGCCTATTGCACCGCTCGCGCCTAATCGCAATCGCGTTTGCGGCCTTGTGCGCGCCCTTGTCGGTGAGCGTGGGTTGCGCCCTGTCAGCGCCCGGTCGGCCCTTCCGTCTGGCCGTCGTGCAACCCCATTCTTGCGGAGACCCTATGCAGATTCTCTTTACCGCCACGCCCCCCGCTGATGTCCGCCTGCATGCCCAGGTGGTGAACCAGGGCGCGGCGTTGACCGGGCTCGATAAGGCGCTGGCCGAGGGTGCGGCAGCCGCGCGGTTTTCGGGGCGCGTGGGGCAGGTGTTCGAGGGCTTTGCCACCGTTGACGGCACACTGCGCCGCATCGCGCTTGCAGGCGCGGGCGAGGCGGGGGCAGGCGAGCGCAAACTCCATCTTGAACGCGCCGGTGCGGCGCTGACGGCGAAATATCTGGTCTCGGGCGAGACCGCGATGGTTCTCGACCTGTCGGCCGCGGGGCTTTCGGCCGATGATGCGGCTGCGGTGCTGCTCGGCCTGCGCCTGCGCGGCTGGCGGCACGACAAGTATCGCACGCGGCTTTCGGCCGACAAGCGCCCATCGCTCATCACTGTCCATGTCACCGGCGCGCCCGAGGGCAGCGAGGCGGCCTGGGGGCGCGAGGCGGCGCTCGCCAAGGGGGTCGAATTCACCCGGATGCTGGTGACCGAGCCTGCCAACATCATCTATCCCGCCAGTTTCGTTGCGGCCTGCGAGGAAGCCTTCATCGGCACCGGCGTCGAGATCACTGTGCTGGGCGAGTCCGATATGGAGGCGCTCGGCATGGGCGCGCTCTTGGGTGTGGGCATGGGTTCGGAGCGCGAATCGAAGCTGCTTGCGATCTGCTGGAACGGCGGCGCGGCGGGTGACAAGCCGACCGTGCTGGTCGGCAAGGGCGTCACCTTCGACACCGGCGGCATTTCCTTGAAGCCGCCGCCGGGCATGGAAGACATGAAGTGGGACATGGGCGGCGCAGGCGCGGTGGCTGGCGCAATGCTGGCGATGGCCACGCGCAAGGCCAAGGCCAATGTCATCGGCGTGATGGGCCTGGTCGAGAACATGCCCGACGGCAAGGCGCAGCGTCCCGGCGATATCGTCACCACCATGAGCGGCCAGACGGTCGAGGTGCTAAACACCGACGCCGAAGGGCGGCTGGTGCTGTGCGATGTGCTCCACTGGGCACAGGAACATTATGACGCGGCCCGGATCGTCGATCTCGCTACACTGACGGGTGCGATGATCATCAGCCTCGGCAATGAATATGGCGGGATGTTCGCCAATGACGACACGCTGGCAGCCCAGCTGACCGCGGCGGGCCTCGCCAGCGGCGACAAGCTGTGGCGGATGCCGCTGGGGCACAATTACGACAAGATGATCGATTCACCCGTCGCCGACATCAAGAACGTCGGCCCGCGCGAGGCCGGCTCGATCACTGCGGCGCAATTCATCCAGCGCTTCATCAAATCCGGCACGCCCTGGGCACACCTCGACATCGCCGGGATGGTGTGGGCCGCCAAGCCCGGCCACAGCTGGGATAAGGGCGCGACCGGATATGGTGTGCGCCTGCTCGACCAGTTCGTACGGGATGTGGTGGAAGGCTAAGAGTCCCGCCTTATGCCGAAAATGAGGCGTAAATCCAATCTGCCGACCAGGACCTGCCTCGGCTGCGGCCTCCCCTTCGCATGGCGCAAGAAGTGGGAGCGTGACTGGGACAATGTGAAATACTGTTCCGATCGGTGTCGCAGGTGCAAGCCTCCTGTCCTCAAGTAGCGAAGCGGTAGGACGACAAGGACTCCCATGAAGATCGATTTCTGGCAGGTCACTGATGATCCGGTCGAAAAGGTCGTGACGCTGATCGCCAAGCGGGTGCTGGGCGAGGGCGAACGCTTGCTGGTGGTGAGTGAGAATGCCGAACAACGCGCCGCAATCGCCCGCGAGCTGTGGCAGGCGGGGGCGGAGAGCTTTCTGGCCAATGGCGAGGCCGACGCGCCCCGGGCCGAGCGCCAGCCGATCCTGCTATCGGCCGAGCTCGCCCCGCTCAACAGCGCGGCTCACGTGATCCTTGCCGACGGCGCATTCCGGGCAAGCGAAGGGTTTGCCCGCGTGTTTCTGTTGTTCCCTCCGGACGCCGCGTCGGCCGCGCGGGTGGCATGGCGCGCGCTTGATGGGCGCGAGCATGTCACCCGCGCCTATTTTGCGCAGGAAGACGGCAAGTGGGTCAAGAAAGGCTGAAGGCTTGCGGCTGGCGCTGTAATGGGTGATGCGGGTCGCGGCATGAGATGGGGAGATGGGGTGATGCGGATTGCGGCACTGATCTGGGTCAGCGGCACGGCATTGATGCTGGCGGCTTGCGGCTCGGAAACCTCGGGCAAGTTCACCACCAAGGATGCCGAGAACGCCGAATACACTATCGACAAGGAATCGGGCGAGACCAGCATGACGGTCTAGGGGACGGAAGGCACCGCCACCTTGCGCTCGGGCGCCGAGGTGCCGGTCAGCCTGCCGGTCGGCTTCACGCTCTATCCCGGCGCCAAGATCGTCACCAACACCGTCGTCAAGCAGGCCGATGGGCAAGGCACTATGGTGATGTTCGAAACTGACGCTACGCCGGACAAGGTGGTAACCCATTATCGCGAGCAGGCCAAGACGGCCGGGTTCGATATCCAGCTGGAAATGACCACCAATGGCACGATGATGATCGGCGGCGAGCGCACGGATGGCTCGACCTTGTCGGTCACCGCCAGCCCGGGCGAGGGCAGCGCGACCACCGGCCAGCTGATTATCGGCAGCAAGACCGGCGGCTGATACCGGCGCGCGGACCTATCCCTCGCCGAGCACGATATCCCAGCGATAGCGGTCCGTCGCCTGCACTGCGGCTTCCATCACCGTGTCATGCGCCTCGCGGGTCATTCCCTTGTG
>JBKDUW010000143.1:0-4000 GCA_046339235.1 Erythrobacteraceae bacterium
TCGTCAGCGTGCTCCAGAAGATGGCCAAGCAGCGGCGCGAATCGATCGAGATGTATGTCGCCGGCGGGCGCGAGGAACTCGCCGCGGTCGAGCGCGCCGAGCTTGCCGTGATCGAGGAATTCCTGCCGCAGATGTTGAGCGAAGCCGATACAGTCGCAGCAATCGAGGCGATCAAGGCCGAAACCGGCGCGTCCTCGATGAAGGACATGGGCACCGTAATGGCCGAACTCAAAGCCCGCCACGGCGCGGTGCTCGACGGGAAGCTCGCGAGCACGCTGGTGAAGGCGGCTTTGAGCTAAGCCACAGAGCAATCCACAGGTCACGCTTGAACGCCGCCACGTTCGGGCGCACCTAATCCGCCATGGCCATCACCCCGCAATGGAAGGACGAGCTGCGTGCGCGGATCACGCTGTCTTCGCTTGTCCAGCGCTCGGTCAAACTGACGCGCGCAGGCCGCGAGTGGAAGGGGTGCTGCCCGTTCCACGACGAGAAGACCCCGAGTTTCTATGTGAATGACCAGAAGCAGTTCTACCACTGCTTCGGCTGCGGCGCGCATGGCGATGCGATCAGCTGGATGGTCGATCACGCCGGCCTGCAATTCATGGACGCGATCAAGGAGTTGGCCGCGTCCGCCGGGATGGACATCCCCGCACCCGATCCGCAAATGGCCAAGCGTGCCGAAGCCCGCGCCAGCCTGATCGATGTGACCGAGACCGCGCAGCGGTTCTTCGTCGAAAGCCTCACCGCGCCGGGCGGCAAGGTCGCGCGCGATTATCTTGAGCGGCGCGGCTTTGCGCCCGCTGTCTGCCGCGAATTCGGCTTTGGCTGGGCACCCGAGGAAAGCCAGGCGCTCCCCAAAGCGCTTGCTCATTTCGGCGAGGAGATGCTCGAAGGCGCCGGAATGCGCGCCGCCAATGAACAAGGCGAGCGATACGACCGCTTCCGCGGGCGGGTGATGCTGCCGATCCAGGACGCGCGCGGGCGGGTGATCGCCTTCGGGGGCCGAATCCTCGACAAGCGCGAGGGCGTCGCCAAATATCTGAACTCGCCCGATACCGAGCTCTTCGACAAGGGCCGCACACTCTACAACCTTCACCGCGCTGCCCCTGCCGCACGCCAGAGCGGGCGGGTGGTGGTGGTCGAGGGCTATATGGACGTGATCGCGCTCGCCAATGCCGGGATTGCGGACGTGGTCGCCCCGCTCGGCACCGCACTGACCGAGATACAGCTTGAGCTACTGTGGCGTATGACCGATGCGCCGGTGCTGTGCTTCGACGGCGATGCGGCGGGCCAGCGCGCTGCGATGCGCGCGATCGCCCGTGCGCTGCCGCTGCTCGCGCCGATGCGCTCGCTCAGCATCGTGCGCCTGCCGGCCGGGCTCGAGCCCGATGATCTGATCAAGGCGCAGGGCAAGGGCGCGATGGAGAAGCTGCTCGCCAGCCCCGCCAACCTCGTCGATACACTGTGGGAGTTCGAGCGCGACGCCCAGCCACTCGTCACCCCCGAGGCCAAGGCCGGGCTCAAGGCGCGGCTGATGGCGCATGTCGAGACCATCGCCGATCCCGAGATCAAGAGCCTCTACCGGCGCGAGCTGGGCGACCGGTTCTCCGCTTTCGCCTATCCGCCGCGCCCGCCCCGGCCCGCGCAGGCGCCGTATCAGCGCCCGCAAAACGGGGGTGCTCGCGGCGCCTGGCGCGGCGCTCCCCTGCCCCCGCCGGGCCTCTCCGAAGAAGGCCGCGCGCGGCTTTCGGGGATCATTGCGGGCGGCCAGCGGCAGGGCCTGCTCGATGCGGTAATCGCCGGGCTCGCCCGCTTCCCGCAGGAAATCACCCGCCATACCGAGGCTCTCTCGGCCCTCGCCCGGCACGACCGCAAAGCCGCAGCCCTGATCGAATCGCTGTTCGAACTTGCAGAAACGCTTGATTCGCAGGCGGCAACCGCCATATGCCAAAATTCAAGCCATCCTGCGCCGCCGGCAGACATCCGTTACGCCTTCCTTGATGAAGGCACATCCACCGGCGATGCGTGTGAGGAATTGGCTGAAGCTGTGTCGCTGCTGGTCGAACGGCCAGCGCTTGAGGCTGCGCTTGCGGCCACGATAGCCCGTTTCGACGGCGATCCGGAAGGATCGTTTGCCGATCAGGCGCGGCTGCGCGCACAGCTCATGACAGTGGACGAACGCCTCAAGGCATTCGGGCGAAGGAAGGCCGCTCCGGTGGCAACGGGTGATGATGCCGCCACCGCGGCAGATTTGGGATAAACACGGCGGTCGTCCTCGGCAGGGTGCGAGGACAGGCCGCGGGCAAACGGATTGATTGCAAAATATGGCCGAGAAGGAAGATGCCCCGCTGATTGATCTCAACGAGGCTTCGATAAAGAAGCTGATCAGCAAGGCGAAGAAGCGCGGCTATGTCACTTATGACGAGCTCAACGAAGCGCTGCCCTCGGGCGAGATGAGCCCCGATCAGATCGAGGACATCCAGACCGCCTTGAGCGAGATGGGTGTGCAGATTGTCGAGAGCGACGAGGACGCCGAAGCCGAGTCCGAAGGCGAGGACAGCGAGGCAGAGGATATCGTCGCCGACGATGATGACGATGATGATGATGGCGAGCGCAAGGGCCCGGCCAAGGACGCCCGCGCCGGCAACAAGAAGCTCGTTACCGGCGAGCGCCCCGATGAACCGGTGCGCATGTATCTGCGCGAAATGGGCGCGGTGGAACTGCTCAGCCGCGAAGGCGAAATCGCCATCGCCAAGCGGATCGAGGCCGGACGCGATATGATGATCATGGGCCTGTGCGAAAGCCCGATCACCTTCCACGCGATCATCCAGTGGTCCGAAGCGCTCAACAACGGCGATATACAGCTGCGCGAAATCCTCGATCTTGACGCGATGCTCTCCAAGGAACCCCCGGCCGACAAGATGGCCGAAGGCGCCGAGGATGACGACGACGACGGCGAAATCTCCGAAGCCACCGCCGGCCCGACGATCCGCGAGGATGACGAGGTCGAGGACGAGCCCGAAGTCGACGAGGACGACGAGGACGGCGAAGGCCGCCCCAAGCGCGAAGAGGAAGAGGAGGAGGACAACACCCTCTCCCTTGCGCAGATGGAAGCTGCGCTGAAGCCCGAGGCGCTCGAGCGTTTTGCCCGCATTACCAAGTTGTTCAAGAGCTTCGAGAAGCTCCAGGGCGAGCGGGTCGAAACACTCGCCGCCGGGCTTGATTTCCCGGGCGCCAAGGAAAAGAAATACGAGGCCCTGCGCGAAGAGCTCACCGCGGAGGTCGAGAGCGTGCAGTTCCACGCCACCAAGATCGAGTTTCTGGTCGACAATCTTTACGCCTTCAACCGCCGGTTGACGACGCTTGGCGGGCAGATGCTGCGCCTTGCCGAGCGTCACAAGGTCAAGCGTGTCGACTTCCTCAATGCCTATGTCGGCAACGAGATGGACGATGGCTGGATCAAGGACCGCGCCAAGAAGGACAAGAAGTGGGCCGCCTTTGCCGAGCGCGAAGACGGCGCAATCGAGCGCATCCGTTCGGAAATCTCCGACATCGCGGCCCAGACCGGCATGAGCCTCACCGAGTTCCGCCGCATCGTCAACATGGTCCAGAAGGGCGAGCGCGAGGCGCGCATTGCCAAGAAGGAAATGGTCGAGGCGAACCTGCGTCTGGTGATCTCGATCGCTAAGAAATACACCAACCGCGGCCTGCAATTCCTTGATCTTATTCAGGAAGGCAACATCGGCCTGATGAAGGCGGTCGACAAGTTCGAATACCGCCGCGGCTACAAGTTCAGCACCTACGCGACGTGGTGGATCCGGCAGGCGATCACCCGCTCGATCGCCGATCAGGCGCGCACCATCCGCATTCCGGTGCACATGATCGAGACGATCAACAAGCTGGTGCGCACCGGCCGCCAGATGCTGCACGAAATCGGCCGCGAACCGACGCCCGAGGAACTGGCCGAAAAGCTCCAGATGCCCTTGGAAAAGGTCCGCAA
>JBKDUW010000144.1:0-4713 GCA_046339235.1 Erythrobacteraceae bacterium
GAATTCGCATCCGCCCTCGTCCGAACTTCGATCACAACGGGGTCGAGAAGCTCGGCATCTATGTTCCCTAGCCAAGCGAGAAGGTCAGGGCGGAAACGGCTGTCAGAACCGTGCGTCGGCTCCACTACTGCGGAGCCCCCAGCCGAAATTACAGCGTCATATGCCCTCCGTTCGAGTTCGCTAGTGAACAAAAGGCGCTCGTCCTTTGCAGAGGGCATTTGCGCTAGTGGCTCAACTGGTTTGCGATCTGACCCGATGAAAGACTGAGACGACGGCGGGGACGCCAAGAACATATCTAGATGGAAGCTCAAGGCTTCGCGGTTGGACAGCCCCGCTTTGACTATTGTCGCTTTGCGTAGATCGATGGGGAGCGGCCTTGAATAAGCCTGAACGATCAGGAGGCGCTTACCGAGAGCTAGTGCAATCCCGGCGTCGAAGACGGCGCGATAGTCGGCGATCGTTCCATTAAGCACGACGATCGCGAAATCTGCGCTCTGAATCGCGCCGATCGCATCTGTGACCTCATATGGATGGGCTTCCGCCCATTCCCAAGCAACTCCCCGACTGGAAAGGAGCTCAGGCAGAACGCCTAGCTCTAATCCGGCTGGCGCGGAGATATAGCAGCGTTGATACATGCTCGAACCTTGTTGGGTCATTGAAGCGCCTTCAATCTAGGGACCGCGTAACCCCTTTGGCTGCGGACTATCGCGCGCCAGGCCGGGTGCAATGAATTTAACTGGCAGTTTCTATACATCGTGTAGCTGCGCAAGTTTAAAAGCAGAGAGCAGAAGTTCTTCATCGTGAGAAGACCGATGGTGAATGCTTGCCCGCGACCCCGCGTGCGGTGGTCGCTGGCTCCATTTGCGAAGCGGCCAGCCACTCGGCTGCGCGCGTCAAAGCGGCAGCGGGCGAGAAGTGCTGAGACTGAGGGCGAAGAAATTGCACCCTGAGCAAACTTCACAACAGTCGCGTGTGTACATATGTGTGTCCACAAGCAAACAATGCTTCATATATTATATATTTAAATCATGACGTTAAGAAGAGGTTTTGTTGCCTCTTCTGGGCGGATTATCTTGACCAGCTACGTTCGGGCGCGAAGGTCCTGCAAGGCATCTTCCGCAAGCCGGTCGGTACCTCGTGAGCAGTTCCTGACTGATACTGCTGCACCGCTCAGGATCTCATCGCCAATCTGCTCAGCTAGCGATTTCCGCATCAAGGTAGGCCCGGACGCGCTGCATACCCGCGAGGCCATCTGCCAGTATGAGATCGAGCGCGCAGACTCCATCAAAGGCCTCGTTAGGCGTACCGATCCATCGCAAAGCCCGATCGCTGTCAGCGAATATGCATCGCAATGCGCGATGGATGCCGAGCAGCGCCGCAGCCCGCTCCTCGCCGTCTATAAGCTGCGCGACCATTGCGTCTGGAATGCCCCAACGCGCGACCAATGCAGCGGCGGCTCGCGCCGTCGCTAGCTCTTCGTCATCGTCGTATTGAACGCTGCCGGTTGGCATGGATGCGCCCCTATTTGCCGATCCCCTATAGCAGAGAATGTACGATGCGACCATTCTGAAACTTACCGATCGGTAAGATTCGCATTGCAGAATGGCATTGCGATGAACACTCTTACCGATCGGGAAGAAAGGAGCTTGAAGTACAACCGCACATATGCAATCTTACCGCTCAGTAAGAATGACATGATAGACAACGCAACCCAATTCGGCGCAGCCGTTGCCTCCGCCCGCAAGGCCCTTGGCCTTACCCAGCGGGAGCTGGCGCTCGCCATCAATAGCGGCGAACGCTTCATCGTCGATCTGGAAGCTGGGAAGCCCACCGCGCAGCTCGGCAAGGCACTCGCCGCAGCCAAGGCAGTCGGCCTGCGGCTCACCGCAACCGGCATTTCGCAGGCCTGACGGTGGACCTTCCGGTTCACTACGAAGACCGCCTGGTCGCCACGATCAGCGCTGACGCGCAGACAACCCGCCTTGCCTATGCGGATGCCTGGGGTTCATCCGCTGACAGCTTCCCTGTCTCGCTGGCCATGCCGATCCGGCCAGAACCCTATGAGGGGGACCAAGTCCTTCCCTGGCTGATGAACCTCCTACCGGAGGGCGAACCGCTGCGCGCCATGACGCGCGCGCTAGGCGCTGCACCGGAGGACGCGCTCGGCCTGATCGCACAGACCGGCAACGATCTGGCAGGCGCGCTGAGCATGAGGCCGCAGCAACCGCGCGGCGAGCCCGGCTATCGTCCGATCCCGGATGCCGATGCACTTGAACGGATCATCGAGGAACTGCCCGCGCGGCCATTCCTGGTGGGCGAAGACGGCGTCTCGATGAGCCTCGCCGGCGCACAGGAAAAGTTGCCGGTAGCAGTCATCGACGGTCAGATCGCCGTGCCGATCAACGGCGCGCCGTCGACGCACATCCTCAAACCAGACAATCCACGCCTGCCCGGCAGCGTCCAGAATGAAGCGCTGTGCATGGTTCTCGCCCGCCGCATCGGCCTCAACGTCGCGCCGGTTACGACCGGCGTTGCGGGGGCGCGCAGCTACCTGCTTGTCGAGCGCTACGATCGGACAGGCACCGGCAAAAATGTCCACCGCATGCATCAAGAGGATTTCTGCCAGGCACTCGGACGCCCACCCGCCGCCAAATACGAGTTCAACGGCACCGGCACGCGCGGTCCCTCGATCGCTGACATGTTCGCGGTTGTCCGCCAGCATATGACCGCGCGCGACATCACTCGGCTGCTCGACGCCGTGATCTTCAATATCGCGATCGGCAACGTCGACTCTCACGCCAAGAACTACTCGATCCTGCTCGGCCCGGGCGCGCCGCAGCTTGCCCCGCTCTATGACCTTATGTCCGGCCTCGCCTGGACGAACATCACCCAGAACCACGCCCAGGCCATCGGTGGCCAACGCCGAGGCCACCACATCTACGGCCGACACTGGCGGCGCATGGCCGAAGCCGCAGGACTTGCAGCGCGGGGGACTGTACAGCGGGTGGAGCAAGTAACGGCAAGGTTGCTGCGCGAACTGCCCTTAGCGGTCGATGAGGTAGCGGCGATGCCAGCAGGTTCGTCGATGCTGGAGGTCTTCGCAAAGGAGATTGAGGAACGGGCAACCGAAGTACAATCGCACGCTGGGCAGGAGGGAGTGCCGGACGTCGCCGAGTTGCCGGAACCGGAAATCAATTCATCACCGACTGCCTATCAATGAGAGCCTAAAGCCAGCCCTGGTCAGCTCGCGCCAAACTGGATAGCAAGCATTCATGGCGGAAGCTTGGACCGACCTCGAAATCGACCTGATCGTCGCAGATTATTTTGCGATGCTCATCGAAGAGCTGACTGGACGCCCCTTTAGCAAGGCTGAACACAATCGAGCCCTTAAAGGTCTTCTGACGGATCCGCCGCGAAGCCGTGGCTCGATCGAGTTTAAGCATCAGAACATAAGTGCGGTTCTGTTGGGCCTCGGACAACCCTGGATCAACGGCTACAAACCTGCCGCGAACTTCCAGAATGCACTTGTCGATGGTGTTTTACGTTGGCTGGGCAGCCACCCAGACTGGCTCGCACCCAAATCAGGGATTTCACCAACCCTCTTGCGCGATCCGTCCACTCTTTGGATCGGGCCGCCACCATCGCTGCGAAATGAGCCTCCCCCAGCATGCCGTTCTCATCGACGAACGGCCGATCCTCGCGATAGACCTTTTGCCTCTGGCGCAGCCGCTTGCCGGCAGGGCAGAGATAGCTGTCGCCCTTGTGGTCGTAGCTGAAGGCCGAACGCTCGAAGGTAGGCGAAGAAGGCGCGCTCGCGGCTTGCCGCGGTCCAGCGCGCGGCCGGATCGGCCACCGCCAACTGCTTGGGCGGCACCGGAGTTGCGCCCCCGAAGGCCGCATCATCGAGCACGGCCAGATACTCGCGAACGGCATGGCTGGTGGCCGGGTCCGGCAGGCCATCGGCCTGATCGACGGCATGCTGGCAGTTCACATCGGCGCGCACGAGGCTGCCATCGACCGCGAAGCCCTCGCCGCCGACCAGCCCCTCGGCAATGCAGCGCGCCACGGTCGTCTCGAACAGCTGGCGCAGCACATCGCTGTCGCGGAAGCGCCCATGCCGGTTCTTGGAAAAGGTCGAGTGGCCGGGCACATCGCCCTCCAGTCCAAGGCGGCAGAACCAGCGGTAGGCGAGGTTCACATGCACCTTCTCGCACAGCCGCCGCTCGGACCGGATGCCCATGCAATAGCCGATGATCAGCATCCGGATCATCAGCTCGGGATCGACCGAGGGCCGACCGGTCGCGCTGTAGAACGGGCGCAGATGTTCGCGAATGCCCGATAGGTCAACGAACCGGTCGATCGAGCGCAGCAGGTGATCCGCCGGAACATGCCGCTCCAGGTTGAAGCTATAGAACAGCGCCTCCTGCGCCACCGTCCGCTCGCCCATCACCCCGACATCTCCGCTTGCCTATGACGTCATAGAATCAATACTTTATCGCCATTGCAAGGGCGAGTTTTTCAACATGGGGTAATGGTCTGGCGGCCTTTCGATGGAGACTGATATATTCGGCTCTGGCGTAGAAGAGGAGACAGATCATGGATTACTTTGCTGGCCTGGATGTGTCGCTGGAGAAGACACACATCTGCGTTCTTGATCGCGATGGGAGGGTGGTGCACGAGGCAACCGCACCGTCTTCGCCGGATGCTATCGCG
>JBKDUW010000145.1:0-9650 GCA_046339235.1 Erythrobacteraceae bacterium
TACCTCTGGTGTACCTGTCATTCTGCCAAGAGTGCCGCAGGGTAGCTATGTATGGACGGGATAACCGCTGAAAGCATCTAAGCGGGAAGCCTCCCTTGAGATTAGGTATCTTTGAACCGTGATAGACCATCACGTTGATAGGCCGGGTGTGGAAGTGCAGTAATGTATGGAGCTAACCGGTCCTAATAGTTCATATCGCGCTTGAGAATTCGCACTGTCAACGACAGGCCTGCCCGGGTGCAGCTTGTCTGTCGGTGGAGAGTATCTCCAGCCAGATACGCCCTTTACCACTCACCCAAGTGAGTGTGCATCGATTTAAAACCCGCATCCCACCGGCTTCATTGCTTGGTGACCATAGCGTCTGTGACCCACCCGATCCCATCTCGAACTCGGCCGTGAAACCAGACAGCGCCGATGGTACTATGCCTTAAGGTATGGAAGAGTAGGTCGTCGCCAGGCATTGCAGCCGGTGGACGTGCGGGAAATAACCCATTCACATAGTCAACAGGGCTGTCCCGCAAGGGCGGCCCTGTTGGCGTCTTTGCGCTTTGGCTCGATAGACGCGCTCCTTCTGAACCAATCTCAGAGGAGCATGCCAAACGGATCCGACGGTTCCGCAAGGCAGACTGGCCGCCCGCAGCGCTTGCGCAAGGAACGCCATCAAAATCGGTATCGCGGGATGGAGCAGTCCGGTAGCTCGTCAGGCTCATAACCTGAAGGTCGTTGGTTCAAATCCAACTCCCGCAACCAACCGAAAACCCAAGGATTGATGATGAGACAACGCTCGCAGCCTCGCTGCCGGGCGCGTTTGGCGTTTTCTCGGTGCGCGGCTCAGGTTTGGCTGCCGAGCCGCCGCCCGATCGCCTGCCCCATCCGCAGCGGATCGCCGGCTTTTAGCTCTTCCAGCCATTCCACGCGTCCGGGTTCGAACAGCAGCACCACGGTCGAACCGAGATAGAAGCGTCCCATCTCCGCGCCCGCCGACAGCGCCACCGCTCCATCGGCAAAATCCTCACGCACCGGCTTGCTGGCATGACCCGCAAAGCGGTGCGGCCAGACGGTATCGATCCCGGCAACGATCATCGCCCCCACCATCACGCTCGCAAAGCTGCCGTCGGGCCCGTCGAACACGCAGGCGAGGCGTTCGTTGCGGGCGAACAACCGGTCGACGCCTTCCGCCGTTGCGCCGTTCACCGAGAACAGATCGCCAGGCACATAGACGCTCGAGCACAAGCGGCCCTCGGCGGGCATATGGACGCGGTGATAGTCCTTCGGGGAGAGGTAGATTGTGATGAAGGTGCCGCCCTCGAACCGCGCCGCGGCTTCGGGCCCACGGCCGAGGATCTCCGTCGCGGTGAAATCGCGCCCCTTGGCCTGGAAGATGCGGCCTTGCCTCATGGTGCCGAGCTGGCTCACCGCGCCGTCGGCCGGGCTGAGGATGAACGCATCACTATCAGCCAGCTTGCGCGCACCCGGCTTCAACTCGCGGGTGAAGAAGTCGTTGAAGCTCGCAAAGTCTCCGAGCCCGCGCGCCGCTTCGGCCATATCGACGCCGTAAGCTGCGGCAAAGCGGCGGATCAGCCGATCCCTCACCCATGGCTGCTCGCTTGCAGCAAGCGCTCCGGCGAGCCGCGTGAGCGCGTGTTGCGGGAGGATGTGCTGAAGCAGGATGAAGGGCGAGCGCATGTCGCTCCCCTAGCTCGCGAGCAGCGCAGTGCCTAGCCCGCGCCGATTGGTCACAAGAAGTCCCTATTCCTCGTCGCGTTAGCTTCTCCGAAAGATTGAGATGCAAAAGAATGGCGTCTTCCGAAGGATTCGCTAGCCTTTCTACGTATACACATCGAGGGAGGGGCGCGATGTATTGTCGACGCGATCAGGACGAGGGTTGTCAGCACGGCGAGGTGCGGGAGCTTCATGCGGATACCGGGCCAGCCGATGGCAGCCCCGCCGCAGCTTCTGACCTGCCAACACCGCCCAAGGCCTCCTCCGATCAGCCCTGGACGCCAACTGCCAAGGCGGCTTCGGTCAGCGTTCTTGCCCTGGCGGTGGCCGCTTGCGGCGGCGGCGGCACCAGCGGCGGCGGCGGGACTGGTACCGGCGGCGGCGTTCCTCCGGTCGCCACGGTGCGCAAGCCGCAGACCGACGCCGAGGCGGCGCGGTTCCTTTCGCAGGCCTCGCTATCGGTCTCGACTGGCGCCATCGCAGAGCTGCGCAGCGAAGGCTACGAGCCTTGGCTCAATCGCCAGATACAATCTTCCAACGATCAGAACGCCCGCGAATTCCTCTCCGCCCGCGGCTATGATCAGGTCACCGCGGCCCGCTTCTACAACGGTACCATCACCGGCGATTACATGATTTGGTCGCAGCTGCTGAGCGGCGGGAACGCCGTTCGTAAGCGGGTGGCTTTCGCGCTTTCGGAGTTCTTCGTCGTTTCGCTGGGCGGCATCAACACCACTTGGCGCGGCCCGGCGATCGGCGAATATTGGGACATTCTCAACCGCAACGCCTTCGGCAACTACCGCGATCTGTTGCAGGACATCACGCTCAACCCGGCGATGGGGTTTTTCCTCAACACCCGCGGCAATCGCAGGGCCGACAGCTCCGGGCGGTTGCCGGAAGAGAACTACGCGCGAGAGGTGATGCAGCTCTTCACCATCGGTCTGTTCAACCTCACTTCGGATGGCACGCCGGTGCTGTCCGGCGGCAATCCGGTTGAATCCTACACCAGCGAAGACGTCAGCGGGCTGGCCCGGGTGTTCACCGGCTTCGATCTCGACGCCTTCGGAACGACCTTCACCACTGAAGTCGGCGGAACTGCGCAGATCCCGGATCCGGAATATGTGCGCCGGCCGATGACCAGCAATTCCGCGCGCTGGCTGCCAGTGCGCACCACCGGGTTCCACGAGACTGGGGCCAAGACCTTCCTTGGCCTGACCATCCCGGCCGGAACCGATGCGACCGAGAGCCTCCGGCTCGCGCTCGACCATTTGTTCACGCGGCCCAATGTCGGCCCGTTCTTTGCCAAGCAGATGATCCAGCGGCTGGTGACGAGCAATCCTTCGCCGGCCTATGTCGGCCGCGTGGCTGCGGTGTTTGCCAATAACGGACAGGGGCGCCGCGGTGATCTTGCGGCGGTGTTCAAGGCGATCCTGCTCGACAACGAGGCGCTTGATACGGCCAACCTCGCCAATCCCAACTTCGGCAAGCTGCGCGAGCCGGTGCTGCGCCTGGCCCAGCTGTCCCGGACCTTCGGCGGGCGCTCGATCAGCGGCACCTGGCAGATCTGCGACCTGACCGACGCTGCGACGGCGCTTGGGCAGAGACCGCTGCGTTCGCCTTCGGTGTTCAATTTCTTCCGGCCGGGCTATTTCCCGGCCAATACCGAAATCGCCAACCGCAACCTGCTCGCGCCGGAGTTCCAGCTTGTCAACGAAACCTCGGTGGCAGGCTACATCAACTTCATCGAACGCGCTGTTACAGGCGGGCGCACCCCGGTGGCCGATCTCAACCTCGACTTTGCAACCGAGGTCGCGCTGGCGCAGGATAGCACCGCACTGCTCGACCGGCTCGATCTGCTCCTGACCGGCCGGCAACTCACCGCAAGCGTGCGCGATACCATCCGCGCAGCGATGGAGGATGTGCCGATCACTGCCGCCTCAACCACCGCCGAGCGGCTGCAACGGGTGCAGATCGGGGTCACCCTGATCCTCGCCACGACCGATTACCTCATCCAGAAATAGGCGGGCCGCATCGCCGGCATGACGGGAAACAAGGGAACGCGGGTATGTTTATCGGACTGGCAAACGAGATAGAGCGGCGGGCCTTTCTGCAACGCACGGGCCAGTTGGCGATGATGGGGGCGGCCTCGTCCTATGCGCTTGGCCTGGCCGGGATCGGCGAGGCGGCGGCCTTCAGCAATGCCGGCGGCTACAAGGCGCTGGTCTGCGTATTTCTTTATGGCGGAAATGACTACGCCAACACGCTCATCCCCTATGATGCGACCAATTACGCGCGCTATGCCGCTATTCGCGGGCAGGCCGGGTCGGAAGCGGCCGCCGGCATCGCGCTCGCGCGCACGTCGCTGGCCAATACCGTGCTTACGCCGCCGTCTGGCCAGACGCTCACCGACAACATCACCTATGGGCTCGCGCCGACTATGCCGCGGCTGAAGGCGCTCTACGATCAGGGCGTGATGGCACCGCTGCTCAATGTCGGCCCGTTGATCACGCCGATCACCCGCGTCCAGTTTGATAATGGCAGCGTGCCGCGCCCGGCAAAGCTGTTCTCGCATAACGATCAGCAATCGACCTGGCAGAGCTCGCAGCCCGAAGGCGCACCCTCCGGGTGGGGCGGGCGGATGGGCGATCTGGCCCTCACCTCGAACACCAATGCGATGTTCACCGCGATCAACGCCACCGGCAATGCGGTGTTTCTGAGCGGCCAGACCGCGGTGCCCTATCAGGTGTCATCCTCGGGCGCGACGCTGTACAATCCGTTGCAGTCCGGGCGGTTGTTCAACTCGACCGCCGCCTCGCAGGCGCTCGGCACGTTGCTGCGGAGCGGATCGGGCAATGTGCTTGCGTCCGATTATGCTCGGGTCAACGATCGCTCGATCCAGTACGGCACCTTCGTCAATAGCGCGCTGAACAATGTTGCGCTTACCACCAGCTTTGGCACCGGCAACCGGTTGGCCGACCAGCTGCGCATTGTCGCCCGGCTGATTGGGGCGCGGGCGCAGCTGGGCGTGACCCGGCAGGTGTTCATGGTCTCGCTCGGCGGGTTCGATCACCATGACGGGCTGATCGGCTCGCATGACGCTCTGCTCGGACAGGTCGATTTCGCGATGGACGCCTTTTACAAGGCGACGGTTGAACTCTGGGTGCAGAACAATGTGACCGCCTTCACCGCGTCCGATTTCGGGCGTACGCTATCATCCAATGGCGACGGTTCCGATCACGGCTGGGGCAGCCACCACTTCATCGTCGGCGGCGGCGTGAGCGGTGGGCGCTTTTACGGGCGGGCGCCGCAGGTCTCGGTCACCAGCCCCGATCAGGTCGGCCAGGGGCGGCTTTTGCCTACGACCTCGGTCGATGAATTTTCGGCCACCCTGGCCAAGTGGTTCGGGGTGTCCGCTTCGGAGCTGCCTTCGGTGGCGCCGAATATCGGGCGGTTTGCCAGCCCGGATCTTGGCTTTATGAAGGCGGCGCAGACCGCGCTTTCGGCCAAGGTCTAGACGAACCTAGCTCGCGCGCACCTGCGACAGGAAGCCGCGCACCTGCTCGCCCAGATGGGCGGCCTGGGCTTCGAGTTCATTAGCGCTGGAAAGTACCTGGGTGGCCGCGGCACCGGTCGAGAGCGAGAGCTGCCGCACATCATCGATATGGCCAGCGACCTTCTCGGTCCCGCGTGCGGCCAGATCGATGCTTTGCGCCAGATCGCGGCCGGCGACCGATTGCTGATCGACCGCCGTAGCAATCGAGACGGCGGTGGATTCGAGTTCCTGCACCTGCCCTGCGATCGAGCGCAGCGCCTTGACGCTGGCGCCGGTGGTTGACTGCATCGCGCGGATCTGGTCGGCGACCTTTTCGGTCGCGCGGCTGGTCTGCATCGCGAGTTCCTTGACCTCGCTGGCGACCACCGCGAAGCCGCGGCCCGCCTCGCCGCCGCGCGCGGCCTCGATCGAGGCATTGAGCGCGAGCAGAGTGGTGCGCTGGGCGATGGTCTGGATCAGCTCGACGATCTGGCCGACTTCCTCAGCCGAGGCTGCGAGCGCCGAGATGGTCTCGTCAGCCTCGCCGGTCGCCTCGGTGGCAAGCCGCGCCAACTCGCTCGACGAGGCGGCCTGACGGCTGATCTCGCTGATCGAAAGCGCGAATTCATCGCTCGCGGCGGCCGCGGCTGTGGCCCCGGCATTGGCTTCTTCCATCGAGACCGCGACTTCCCCGGTGCGGCGGCTGGATTCCTCGGCGCTGGCGGCCATGCGGGTTGCGGTAGTGTGCAGCTGGCTGGAGGCCGCCGCGACACCGCCGACCACTTCGCCGACCGTGCGTTCGAACTGGCGCGCAACCTCGTCGAGCAGCGCGGCCTTTTTCGCTTCGGCTTCGATCCGCTCGCGCTCGCGGTCCTGCTGGAGCAGCAAGTCCTGTTCGGCCTTGTACGAGCGGTCGCGCGCCCAGGTCTCGAGCCGGTGGCTGGCACGCTTGAACAGTTCGAGCGCGCGGATCATCGCGCCGATCTCGTCCTTGCGCTCCTGGCCTTCGATCGCGAAGTTGCGGTCGCCATCGGCCAGCCGGGTCATGCCGGCGGTGATCTCGACAATCTTGCGCGAGAAATCGCGTGAGAGAAAGGCAAGGCCCAGCAGCAGCACCGCGCCGCCGATGGCGGCGAGGGCGGCAAGGATCAGCACCATATTGAAGAAATAGCTGATGCCGGTTGTTTCCTGCATCTCGGCCCGCGCGGCAAGGTCGCCGGCAAAGCGGGTGGCGCTATCGAGCAGCCGGTCGCCTTCGATCGCCACTGCGGTCGCGCCGGCGTTGGCGCTGCCGCCGCTGCGCACCGCTTCGGCGGCGCGGTCGGCTTCGCGCTGGAATGCGGTCACACCGCTTTCCAGCTCGCCCACGCGCGGCTCCAGTTCGGGGACATGTTCGCTCACAACGGCATCGATCGCGGCAATCCGTGCGAGCACCTCGGCTTCGCTGCCACGCTGGCTTTCGCGCAGCTGCGACGAGTTATCGTAAAGCGTGCGGACGGTATTGTAGCGCAGCTCGCCGATTTCGGATTGCAGTTCGCCTGCGGCAACCAGCGCTTCCTGAACACGGGCGGTGGCATTGTAGCGGTCCCACAATTCTCCGAGCCCGAGCCCGAGCACGAGCGACATCAGGATGCCGACGGCAAAGAAGGTGCCGAAAATGGCGTTGATCTTGTTCGCCAGCGAAAGATCGCGGAACCAGGCGAAGCGTTCGAGCAGGCTGGCCTCCACCAGTGCATCGGGCTCGCCCGAGCCGGCGCTGTCATCGACCAAGTCGAACTCGTCTCTGAGGTCGCGCACGAATTCGGGAACAGCCTGTTCCTCGCGGCGCTCCTGCAGGGTCATCATGTTCATGCCGCAATCCCCCAGGGTTCTTGTGAAAGCAATTGTGAAGGAAAATCCTTTCCAAATGCTTGATTCAGGACCGTGACGTTAGGGAATTCACGGATTATCCGGCGCGCACCCGGGTAAGGAAGCCCTGCACCTGGCTGCGCAAGGTGGCAGCCTGGGCTTCGAGGCTGGTGGCGCTGGTCAGCACCTGGCTGGCGGCCGAACCGGTTGAGAGCGCCATGTGCCGCACCTCCTCGATATGGCCCGTGACCGGTTCGGTGCCACGCGCGGCCAGATCGATACTGCGGGCCAGATCCTGCCCGGCGACCGACTGCTGATCGACCGCGGTGGCGATCGAGACAGCGGTGGTTTCGAGCTGATGGATCTGTCCGGCGATCGACCGCAGGGCCGAAACGCTGGCGCCGGTGGTGTCCTGCATGTCGCGGATCTGTTCGGCGATCTTCTCGGTCGCGCGGCTGGTCTGGTTGGCGAGTTCCTTGACCTCGCTGGCGACGACCGCGAAGCCACGCCCGGCCTCTCCGCCGCGTGCAGCTTCGATCGAGGCGTTCAAGGCGAGCAGATTGGTGCGCCGCGCGATGGTCTGGATCAGTTCGACAATCTCGCCGACCTGCTGGGCCGAGGCGGTCAGTGCGCTGATGGTGGTGTCGGCATTGCGGGCAGACAAGGTCGCCTCGCGCGCCAGTTCGGCCGAGGAGGCGGCCTGCCGGCTGATCTCGCCGATCGACATGGCAAACTCGTCGCTCGCCGAGGCTGCCGCGGTGGCGCCGAGGTTGGCTTCCTCCATCGCATCGGCGACTTCGCCGGTGCGCCGGCTGGTGTCCTCGGCGGTGGCCGCCATCAGTTTCGAGGTGCTCTGGAGCTGGCTCGAGGCGGCAACGACACCGGTGACGACTTCGCCCACGGTGCGCTCGAACTGGCCGGCGACGTCGCGCAGCATGGTCTCGCGCTCGATCCGCGCTTCTTCCTGCTGGACCTGCAAGCGGGTCTGCTGGTCAAGCTCGGCACGGGCGCGTTCGGCGCGCTCGCGGCTCAGCCACTCGAGCCGCACACCGGCCCGGTGGAACACTTCCAGCGCGCGGGCCATCTCGCCAATCTCGTCACGGCGCTCGGTGCCGGTAATGGCGACACCCTTCTCGCCCGAAGCCAGCTGGGTCATCTGTCCGGCCATCGAAAGCAGCGATCCGCTCACCGTCTGCTTCACATAGCGATGCGCCGCGATCGTGATCAGCGTCAGCGTACCGGCGATAAAGACCCAGATGAATAGCAGAGTGGAGATCAGATCGGCGCCTGCATCGGTGCGCGCGTCGGCATCCTGGCCCAGCAATTGCGCCATTTCGCGGCCCGCTTCGAGCACCGCGCCGCCGGTCGCAGCGACTTCGCTGGCCTGGGCTGCGCGCCGCCGCGGATCGCCCGCACCGGCTTCGAAGGCGGCGATCTGGTGGCGGAAATCGGCGATGCCCTCGCGGATCAGCGCGAGCCGGTCATAGGCCTCGACATTGGTATCGCGCACCATTTCGGTGAGGCCCACGACTGTCCGGTCGGCCTCGGCAAGTTCATTGAGGGCAACCCGCGAGCGCTTGCTTTCGCCGGCGATCACCATCAGTTCGGCATTGCGCCGGCCTTCGCTGAGATAGGCCACCAGCCGCTCGGCCTCGAGCGCGTGGTCGTGGGTGATGTTGATCCGCTCCGCCCGGTCGCCCAGTTCAAGGAACCCGCCAATCGCGAAGACGCCGGCGAACAGCGCGAACCACAGATTGAGTGTGAAGAAGAAGGTGATCCTGCCGCCGATCGACAGGCCGGAAAACCATTCGTGCAAGCTCTTTGGTACAGAAGCGCGCCGGGCGGGGCCTTCGCCCGCGCGCTCGGCTGCCAGATCCACGGCGATATCATTGAGCGCGCTCATGCTGCTCCTTCTTCTTCCGAATGGTTGCGGTTCTGTTCGTCAAGCAGGCGATCGATTTCGCTTGCGGGCAGGGCGCGGTAATAGAGCCAGCCTTGGATCTGGTCGCACCCGGCAAGCCGCACCAGTTCGGCCTGCTCCTCGGTCTCTACCCCTTCGGCGGCCACCCCCATGTTGAGCGCGCGGGCGAGCGCGATGCTCGAGATCATCATGGCGCGGCTACCTTCATCGGCCCCTGCGATCTCGATCAGACTGCGATCGAGCTTGAGCTTCTCGAAGCGGAACCGCCGCAGGAAGCCGATCGAGGCATAGCCGGTGCCAAAGTCATCAAGCGCGATGCGCACGCCAAACGAGCGAATCACATCGAGCGTGCGTTCGGCCACGACCGGATCGAGCACAAGGCAGGTCTCGGTAACCTCGAGTTCGAGCCGGTACGGCGGGAAGCCGGTTTCCTCCAGCACCTCGCCCAGCTTGATCGGAAACTCCGGGTTGCGCAGCTGCGCGGCCGAGATGTTGACCGAGAGGGTGATGGTGTCCCAGCGCAGGGCATCGCACACCGCCTGGCGCAGAACCCACTGGCCGAGCGGATTGATGAGGCCGGAATCCTCCGCCACCGGGATGAACACATTGGGGCCGAGCGGTGTGCGGTTT
>JBKDUW010000146.1:0-20316 GCA_046339235.1 Erythrobacteraceae bacterium
ATCGCTCAGCATTGGCGGCGATGCGATCGCCTTTGCGCAGGGCGAGGGCGGCGATGGCGGGCAGAGCGACGGGCAGGCCATTGTCGGCGGGCGCGGCGGCGATGGCTATGGCGGGGAGTTCACGCTGCCCAATCAGGCGGACCCGGCGTTCAACAGCGGTGCCTTTATCCTGGCAGGCGGTGACAACGGCACGATCAGGGTCACGGGCGAGGCGGTGGCGTTGGCTTCCGGCTGTGGCGGGCAGGGCGGCAATGGCGGAAGCGTGCTGCCGGGCGGCGAGGGCGGCGACGGCTTTGGCGGCCTGGCGCAGGTCGGCCTCGCGCTGCTCGGCCAGAACGGCTCGCTCGGAGAGGGCTCGGCCAATTTCACCTTGCTGTTTGCCGAGGCCAACGGGGTCGGCGGCAGTGGCGGGTTTTCGATCTTCAGCTTCCCCACCGGTAACGGCGGCGACGGCACCGGGGGGCGCGCGCTGTTGCAAAGCTCTGCCGGAAGCGTCAGCGCGGATATGGCCGAAATGCGTGCCAATGGTTTTGGCGGAGAAGGCGCGCGCGGCGGGAACGGGACAGGCGGCGAGCGCAGCGGTGCGGTGACCAACAGAGGCGGCACCATCACGCTGAACAGCTTCTTTGCCTACGCCCATGGCTCGGGCGGTGCCGGCTTCGGTCTCGGCGGCGGGAACGGGCTGGGCGGACAGGCCTTTATGGGCTTCCAGGGCGGAACCACGCTCGTGAACGGCGATGTCATCGTCGATGCAACCGGCTTTGGCGGCGCTGCCTTCGAAGGCGGTGCCGGCGGGACCGGGACGGGGGGTATCGCCGATCTGGCAATCTTCACGCCCAGCATCGGTTCGGGCACCATTACCGGCAATGCCGCAGTGGTGGCAAACGGGATCGGCGGCGATGTCGGCACTGATGGATCGATCGGCGGCTTCGGTATTGGCGGGCGCGCCTTTATCCAGTCGCAAGTCGGCGGAACAGTGCGGATCGGTTCGGCCCAGGTGACCGCCTCGGGCAGAGGCGGAGGCCAGGACGGCGGGAACTTCCTTATCACCGGCGGTAACGGCACGGGCGGGATTGTCGAACTGTTGAGCACCGGCGCGGGCAGCCAGCTGATCATCGAGCGCAATGTCAGCCAGTTGTTCGCCAACGAGTTGAATGCCGGAGCCATCCTTGCATCGCTCGGGCTTGGTGCGGACACCACCGGCGGCAGCGGGATCGGCGGCACTGGCCGGGGCGGCACTGCCACAGTTTCCGCTCAGCAGGGCGGCAGTCTCGTCCTGCCGAGCAATCCGCTCGGCGATCCCGATACCGTGGGCGAAATCCGGATGACCGCCAGCGGCTTCGGCGGCGGGGCGTCGGCTGAGGGCGGCCGAGGCGGCTTTGCAGTCGGCGGTATTGCTGCGATCGATGCCATTGGCACCGGTTCGCGTATCACCATGGGCGAGACTATCTTCAACGTCTTCGCGCAAGCCGGATCGAGCCTCTCCCAGACCAGCAACATCACCGGCGGCAACGCATTCGGCGGCCAGCGGATCATTCGCGTGCTGAATGGCGGTGAGGCCAGTCTGGCGCTGGTCGGCGGCAATTCGGGCGGCGAAGGCGGCGATGGCTCGGGCACCGGCAATGGCGGCAATGTCTTTGGCGGCAGCAACCGGGTCGAACTCAGAAGCGGCACGCTCAACATCAGGGGTGTGCTGTCGCTCGAAGAACAATCCACCGGCGGCAACGGTGCGCGCGGCGGAGATGTTCTCGCCTTGCCGATAGCCGAGGGCGGGGGGAGCAACTTTGACGCGACCGATTCGACGATCAATGTGACGTCTGCCAACGGGTTCGCCGGGATCGCTATCGGCGGCACATTCCGGGGCGGCGATGGGTCGTCGGCGGGTGGGAACGCGTTCGCCCCGGAAGTGAATTTCGCGCTCACAAACACCGATATCGCTGATGGATTTATCAGGATTGCCCCCCGTGCCGAGGGTGGCAACGTGCTTGGTCAGAGCGGGCAAGGCGGAAATGCAACCGGCGGCGCAGTCCGGGTCAATATCATCGATTCAAGCCTTGATCTGGTGGACGACAACCTGATCAATCCCAACGCCCAAGGCGGCGATGGTGGCACCCTTGCGGGAAGCAACGGGGGCTCCGCGACCGGCGGATCGGTGCGAGTCGCGCTCGACAACAGCACCATCGCCGTTCAGGCGCTCAATAACGCGCTTGCAACCCTGCGCGTTCGGTCGTTTGCAGTCGGCGGCGACGGCAGCCAGGTCGGCGACGCCACCGCGCGCACGGCGCTGCTGGAGTTGACGAACGCCGCGATCAGGGCCGGCGAATTGACGATCGAATCCGGCGCGGGGGCTATGAGCCAATCGGCGGGCGGCATCGGCGGAACCGCCCGCGCGAACACGGCCCAGGTCGCCGTACAAGGCGCTTCGCTGATCGATGCGACAACCCTTGGCGTGTTCAGCAACGCCAACACCAGCGGCGCTGGCACCGCAATCGGCGGCGTCTCGGCGCTGACAGTGGCATCAGGTGGCCTGACACAGATCACCACCAGCCGTCTAGTTATGGTGTCCGACGGAGTGTTAAGCACCGCCGCCGCGGGCAACGTGGCTGGCCAAGTCGATATCACGGTCGCCAGCGGGAACGTGACTGCCGGGGAGCTGTTCGCCTCGGCCCGTGGCAATCTCGCCTCCGGTGTCCGCTCGCAGATTGTCGCCCAGGGCGGCAGCTTCAATGTGACCAATGCCATGCGCGGCCGCTTCGAGGGCGACCTTCTGGTCCGCACTGGCGCGGGCGGCATCATCGGCAGCGCCCCTGTCGCCGCGAGCACAACCGCAATCCAACTGGAGACGCGCGGCACGCTCGAAGTGTTGGGCGATGGCTCGGCGACGGGTGGGCTCGGTGGGCAGTCCATCAACCTCAACGCAGGCCGCTCAATCCTGCTGAACGGCAATTTGGCGACCGCAAACGGCCCGGTCACGCTCACCGCCAATGCTGGCGGCGCGCAGCCGCTTGCCACGCCCCCGGTCTCGGTCATCACCATGGCGCAGGGTGCCCGGATCAACGCCGGCACCGGCACGGTCACGATCCGTCTGCTCGATGGCGCGGGCGATCCCCAGCAGGTCAATGGCGCGATCACGCTGGCGAACATCCTCGGTGGCCGGATCGATGTCAGCAACCTCGGCACGAGCACAGGCAGCAATATCAGCGTGCTGGCCGGCGGCGTGCTGAGCGCCTCGGGCACCGGCCGGGCAATCGACCTTGCCTCGCTTAACGGCGAGGTGATCAATCTTGCCGGCGATGCCGGGCTCGTGCTGACGGGCGGCGGCCATTACGGCATCTTCGCCGCGACGCCGAGCGGATCGCAGATCGGCAGCTTTGCCAACTATGCCCGGCGCTACAATGTCGCCGCGTCGACCGCCTATGATACGCTCAATCCGGGCGGCAATTTCGCGGCCTTCCGGATCGCGCCGGTGCTCACGGTCACCGCCAATAACGCCACGCGCTTCTATGGCAGCGCCGATCCGGTGTTCACGGCAAGCTTCACCGGCTTCCAGCCGGGCGACGGGGTGGCGGGGATTTCGGGGACGCCGCAGTTCACCACGAGCGCCGCGGCGACGTCCAATATCGGAACCTTCACGCTCAACGCCGCGCTTGGCTCGCTGCTGAGCGAGCAGGGCTACCAGTTCACCTTCAACCCCGGCCTGCTGACCATCACCGCGCGCCCGATCACGGTGACGGCCAACAACCTGAGCCGGATCTACGGCAATGCCAATCCGGCGCTGACCTTCACCGTCGGCGGGCAGGGCTTGGCCAACGGCGACCAGCTGTCCGGCGCGCTGGCGACCACCGCGAACGCAACCACCGGGGTCGGCACGGTGGCGATCACCCAGGGCTCGCTGGCGGCGAGCTCCAACTACCAGCTGACCTTCGTGGGCGGGCTGCTGACCATTACCCAGCGCCTGCTGACAGTGACCGCGGATGATCTGAGCAAGCTCCTCGGCGAGCCTGATCCCGACCTCACCTTCGTGGTGTCCGGCGGTGGTCTGGTGAACGGCGACCAGCTCACCGGCGTGCTGGTGCGCGATCCGGGCGAGGCGATCTCCACCTTTGCCATCCGGCAGGGGACGCTCAACGCAGGATCGAACTACGCGATCAGCTTTGTCGAGGGCACGCTGACGATCAATGCTCCGCCGGCCCCGCCCTCGATCAACAATCCGAGCGTCATCGATGCGGCGCTCCAGTCCGCCGTGCAGGATCCGCCGTTGACCGCGGAAGAGGAAGAGGAGCGCTTCGGCATGGACTTCCCCGATCAGCCCGAAGCGTCGCTGATCTCGGAAGATCCGCTGCTTGACGATCCGGTCTCGAGCGGGGGCGATGCCTCGCTCTACTCGGGCGGCACCACGCCCGAGCCGCGCGGCGAGGAGAAGTGACATGAGCGAGACCCGCAACATGATCCGCAACCTGTTCGCCGTCACCGCCGCGGCGGGTCTGGGGGCGCTGCTGGCAGCCGCGCCCGGCGCTGCACGCGCCCCCCAGGAAACGAGCCTGAGCCTGCGTGACACCTTCCCGATCGGATCCAACGGCTTGTGCGAGGCACAGATCCTCGCGCCCGAGCCGGGGGCGGGGCTGTTCGATAGGCGCTATTCGATCATCTGCCGCGATGCGGCGCTGCCGGTCGGCACACTGTGGGTGGTCAAGGCCAAGGACGCAGAGACCGGGCCTGCGCGCTTTGCGGGGCCGGATGCGACCTGCAATCCTGGCAAGGACACCGCTGCCGATCTGCCCGGCCTGTCGGGCACGCAGAAGCTCGCCTGTTCGCGTCAGGGCAGCATCGTGCGCAACGATCTGCTGATCGCCGCGCGCGGCGGGCGCACCTATGCGGCGAGCGGGCTTGCCGCCTATGGCAAGGCGCTCGAACTCGGGCTGGCCTCGCTCGCCAATGATCGGGTGATGCCCGGCACGGTCGAAATCCCGCTCACCAGCGCGACCGACGATCTCGCCTTCGCGCGCCAGCAGGCCGAGGCGATCTCCGCCGATCAGGCACTGGTCGAGGCCTATCGCCGCAGCAATGCCGGCAATTTCGCCGAGGCCGCAGAGTTTTTCGCAGTGTCCTCGGCGGCGCTGGCCGGGCCGGGCGCGGCCGAGGCGCGGCTCAACTCCGCGCTGCAGCAATCCAATCTCGGCAATTTCGCCGAGGCCCGCCGGTTGTTCGCCGCCAGCCGCGCCGAAAGCGGGACCAGCCCGGTGCTCGCGCGCCTGCTGCGCAATTACGAGGCGATGGACGCGCTCAACCAACGCAAGCCCGAAGCCGCGCTGACGATCCTCGATGCGCCGGTGCTTGCAAGCTTCGGTGATGTCGAAGACCTGCGCCAGATGCGCCTCGGCGGTTCGCTCGCCGGGCAACTCGCGAGCGAGAACGAGGGCATCACCGGCGCTTTCGGCTCCACGCTGACCCCGGTTGAACGCGCGCGTCTGCTTGATGGGCAGCACGCCTATCTCAAGGCCACCACGCTGCGCCTGCTGGGCCGTCCGGGCGAGGCCGACAGTCTGCTGCGCGAAGCTGAAGCGACGCTGGCCGAAGTGCGCGGCGGGCGGGTGATCTCGGTTGCCTGGCTGCGCGCGCAGGTGCTGGGTGAACTGGCGGAAGTGGCCGAACGCTCGGGCCAGTCGGCCGAGGCCGAGCGGCTGCACAAGCAGGGCATCACGCTGCTGTCGGCAACCTATCCCGAATCCCCCGCGCTCGATTCTGCCCGCGCGCAGCTGGCAGGCTTCTATGCCCGCAGCGGGCGGCGCGATGATGCGCTGGGCATCTATCGCGGAATCGTCAGCGATGCGCGCGGGCGGCCGATGCCCTCGGTGCGCAATCTGATGACGCCTTACTTTGCGCTGCTGACCGACGCGAAGGCCGCCGAGCCGGATGCGCCGAGCGATCTGTTTGCCGCCAGCCAACTGCTCCAGCGTCCCGGCCTCGCGCAAACCCAGGCGGCGCTGGCGCGGGAGCTTTCGGGCGGCAGCGACGAGGCTTCGGAGCTGTTCCGCACCGCCACCAATCTCGGGCGCGGGATCGAACAGCAGCGCATCGCCCTGCTCGATCTCCAGTCGCTGCCGCAGCCGACCAGCCAGCAGACCGCGCTGATTGCCGATCGGCAAGCGAAGCTCGAGCAGTTGCAGCTGCAGCAGGCCGAAGTGCTCGAACAGCTCGCCGCCTATCCGCGCTACCGGGCGGTGACCGACCAGTCGATCACGCTCGCCGATCTGCAAGCGACGCTGAAGGCCGGCGAGGCCTATGTGAAGCTGGTGACGCTCGAGCGCGATGCCTATGTGCTCTATGCTGTCGCCGATCAGGCGATGGTGTGGCGCGCCGATGCCACGCCCGCCGAACTCGACACGCTGGTCGGCAAGATTCGCGAGAGCATCGCGGTGATCGAAGGCGGGCAGGTGCTGACCTATCCCTTCGACATCGAACGCTCGCGCGAGCTTTACGTGCGCCTGTTCGCGCCGGTGGCAGAACAGCTGCCCAAGCTCCAGCACATCGTGTTCGAGCCCGATGGCGCGCTGCTCAAGCTGCCGATCAACCTGCTCGTCACCGATGATGCCAGCGTCGAAGCCTACAAGGCGCGGATGGCAGGCAAGAAGCCGGACGAATATGACTTCCGCGGCACGGCATGGCTTGGGCGCACGGCGCAGATCAGCACCTCGGTCGGCGCCTCGGCATTCCGCGACGTGCGCAAGGCGCGCCCGTCGGATGCCAGCCGCGCCTATCTCGGACTGGGCGAGAACACCCCGATCGGCAATGCCACGCCCGGCGCAAGCCGCACCCGCGCGGCGCTCGAAGCGGGCGACAAGTGCCAGTGGTCACCCAATATCTGGTCGAACCCGATCAAGGCGGATGAATTGCGCGAGGCGGCCACCCGCTTCGGCGCGGCCTCCAAGGTGCTGACCGGCAATGAATTCACCGATGCCGCGATCATGGGGCTGGATGACCTGTCGGACTATCGCATGCTGCACTTTGCCACCCACGGTCTCGTTACCGCGCCGCAGCCCGAATGCCCGCCGCGCCCGGCGCTGCTGACCAGCTTTGACGTCGCCGATGGCTCCGATGGCCTGCTCAGCTTTGCCGAGATATTCGGCCTCAGGATCGATGCCGACCTCGTGATCCTCTCGGCCTGCGACACCGCCGGCAGCGCCACGGTCGGCGCGACCCGCGAGGCGGGCGTGACCAGCGGCGGCGAGTTCGCACTCGATGGCCTCGTGCGCGCCTTCGTAGGCGCGGGCGGGCGCACGGTGCTGGCGAGCCATTGGCCGGTGCCCGATGATTTCAACGCCACCGGCCGCCTGATTTCGGGCCTGTTCGCCGGCGACGGCGCCGAAACCGCCGGCGCGCTCAAGTCCTCGCAGCTGGCGCTGATGGACGATACCGATACCTCGCATCCGTTCTACTGGTCGGCCTTCGCGGTAGTGGGCGACGGCGCGGCGCGCCTCGGGCGCTGAACGTGGCAGGGGGTCGCACCCGGTGAACCAGGCGCCGTCATCTGCATCATCGCCCTTCGCATGGGTGCGCCGCGGCTGGCGCAATGTGCGCGAGGCGGGCGGGATGCAGCTGCTCGCGACCTTCGTGGTGCTGTGCGCCGCGCTGTTCATCGCCCGCTTCAGCTGGGTGTTGCCCGATGGCGCCGAGCCCACGCCGCTGACCAGCGAGGCCGAGCGCGCCTTCTATGATCTGCGCGCCTATTACGCTGCCGATCTGGTCGAGCAGGACGATCGCGTGGTGCTGGTGGTCTATACCGACCAGACCCTGATCAATGCCCAGAAGCGCTCGCCGCTCGATCGCGGGATTCTCGCCCGGGCGCTGCGCAATCTCGATGGCATGGGAGCCAAGGCGATCGGGATCGACATCCTGTTCGACCAGCCGCAGGACGAGGATGCCGAGCTGATCGAAGCGCTGCGCACGATGCAGACCCCGGTCGGCGTGGCCTATGCCAACCTTGCCACCAACAAGGACGATATCGTTTACGAGCAGCAGCAATATCTCGAAGCGTTTCAGTCCGAGCTTGCCGGCAGCAAGTCGCGTCCCGCCAGCATCCGGCTCGACAATACCTTTGGCGCAACCCGCAAATGGCCGACCATTGTCAAAAGCTTGCCGCCACTGCTGGGCCGCACGCTGATGGACGATGCGGGCGAGAGCGCTGCGGCCTTCAAGGGGTATGAAGGCGCGATCGACTATCGGCGGCAGAAATTCGTCGATTCCCCGCTGTTCGCCGCGCTCCAGATTGACCTGTTTGCCGATCCCGATCCCGAGGTGTTGCCGTTCCTCGCCGAGCAGATCGAAGGCAAATATGTGCTGATCGGCGGCGATATCGTCGATTACGACCGGGTCGAGACGACCTTTACCTCTGTCAATGGCGAGGTGCCGGCCGGGATCGCGGTGCACGCCGAGATCATCTCGCAGATGCTCGATAACCGCGTGCTCTCCCCTATCCCGACCTGGATACTGTGGGCGATGGCGGTGCTGGTGGTGGTGACAGCGGCGCTCACCGCGCTGCTCGAATGGCCCGCGCGGCGGCTGGCGCCGTTCATGGTGGTGCTGCTGATCGCCTTCATCGGCACCCCGGTGGCGCTGCAATTGCGCAATGTCGATACCTACGGCCTGCCTGCCTTCGGCTGGCTGATCGGCTGGATCATGGCCTTCACCGCGGTTACCGCCGCAGCGCGCGCCTCGGGCGCGGTGCAGCGCAATTTCGCGGCCAGCGCGCTCGGCAAGTATATCCCGCGCGACATTGCGCAGGCGATCATCGATAAGCCCGAACTGCTCAGCTTGGGCGGCGAGAAGCGCGCGATCTTCGTGCTGTTCAGTGATCTGGAAGGCTTCACCAAGATGAGCCACGCGATCGCGCCGGAAATGGTCGCGAAGCTCCTGAACCGCTATCTCGATATGCTGAGCCAGGTGGTGCTCGATCATGGCGGGGTGATCGACAAGTTCGTGGGCGATGCGGTGGTGGCCTTCTGGGGCGCGCCGATCAGCCGCCCCGACGATGGCGAGCGGGCCGCGCGCGCGGGCTATGCCCTGTGGCAGGCGGGCGAGGCCTTCCGCGCCGAGGTTGCCGCGATGGACCCTGATCTGCCCAAGATCGGCAAGACCCGCGTGGGCCTGCACTTCGGTGAGGCGGTGATCGGCAATTTCGGCGGGGCGACCCGGATCCAATACACCGCATTGGGCGATTCGATGAACACCGCCGCGCGGCTGGAATCGGCCAACAAGGCGCTCGCGTCCTCGGTGATGGCGAGCCGCGAATTTGCCGAGGCCTCGGGGCTGACATGGTGGCGGCAGATGGGACGGGTGCAATTGCGCGGCCGCGCAAAGCCGGTCGATCTGTTTGAACCGACACCCGATTTTCCGGAAGTCGACCGCAAGCTGCTGGCCGAAGCGAGCAATCTCGCCAACGCCGGAGACCGCGCAGGCGCGGTCCGGCTGGTGCAGGAGGTCGCTCAGCGACATACGGATGATTCAGCCTTGCGTAATCTGCTAGAGCGGATGCAGGATATTGATGAGGGAGGAACTTATGTTCTCGGCTAAATTGAAGCGGGCAATTGCGGCACTGGCGCTCGGCGGCGCTGCGCTGGCCTTACCGGTGGAGGCGATGGCCGGCGTGGTGGTGAAATCCACCGGGCCTTCATCCACCAAATATCCGGTCGGCACCAAACTGGACGACGATGCCTCGATTGCGCTGAAGGAAGGCGACGTGGTGACGGTGCTCACCGCCGAAGGCACGCGGGTTATCAAGGGCGCGGGCACGTTCCGCGTCGGTGACCGCCCGCAGGTCGCTTCGGACCGTTTCGCCTCGCTCACCCGCAAGCGCGCCGCGACCCGCGTGCGCACCGGGGCCGTGCGCGGCGACGGTGACGGCGTCGCGACCAATCCCAGCCTGTGGTATGTCGACATCACCCGCTCGGGCACGATCTGTCTCTATGATCTGGCGACCGTGCGGCTGTGGCGACCGGGCACCGAAGGCACCGCGACCTATAAGATCGCTGCTCATGGCAAGGGTGCGGCCGCAGCCGAGGTGACATTTGACGACACCGTCACCGTCGCCGCGCTCGATCCGGCGCGCCTGCCGATCACCGAAGGCGGCCACTACATGATCACCGCGCCCGATGGCACCACCAGCACCGCGTTCAACTTCGTGCTGCTGTCCGAGGATTATGCCGCGCCTGATGCGCTGGCCGAGGCTCTGATTGCCAAGGGCTGCTCGGTCCAGCTCGAAGCGCTGGCGACGACGATGGAAGGCTCGGCCGAAGCTGCGGGCTGACACGGCGCTCCGGGCGGCGGCAGCATCTGACGGTGCAGGCGAAAAAGCGCGGATTGCCTGTTGCATCGCGCCCCCAAGCTTGGGACAAGGGCACAGGTCGACTTGTCGAGGGGGAGTCGCGGCGCAGGGGAGTTCCTGGCGCGTCTCACCAAGCGCAGACACGGGCAGCTTGCTAGCCTGCCCCGCGCCTGCTCTATCTGGCAGGCCCGGCAGGTTGGCGGTAAGGCATCTCGGGGGGGATGACATGACGGGAGTTGTCGCGAAACGGATCGCAGGCCTCATCGGCAGGCCGCAATTTGTGCGGCTTCTGGCGGTGATTGGCCTTGCCGCACTCTATCCGGCCTCGGGCGCCATCGGCAATCCCACATTCGAAGGTGTCGCCAGCTGCGCGGGTTCCACCTGCCACGGCCGGGCCGAGGGCAATGGTGCGGTCGTCAGGCAAGACGAGATCGCCAGCTGGCAGGAGCCTTCCTCGGCCAGCGGTGCACATAGCCGGGCCTATGCCGTGCTCGGCGGCCGCAGGGGTCAGCAGATCGCCGCCAGCCTCGGCCTCGGCAATGCGCAATCGGCCCCGGCGTGCCTCGGATGCCATTCGACCTATGCTCCTGCCAGCCAGCGCGGGCCGAAGTTCACGCTGTCTGACGGGGTTGGCTGCGAAAGCTGTCATGGTGCGTCGGGCGGCGGCTGGCTCGCCGAACACTATGCGCTGCCTGCCACCCACGCATCGAATGTCGCGGCGGGCCTAACCCCGCTCGACAATCCCAAGACGCGCGCCAATGTCTGCCTCGATTGCCACTACGGCTCGTCCAAGCCGGGGCAGTTCGTCACCCATACGATGATGGCCGCGGGCCACCCGCGCGTATCGTTTGAGCTCGATCTGTTCAGCGCGCTCCAGCAGCACCACAATGTCGATGGCGATTACACCCGTCGCAAGGCTGCGCCCAATGCGGTGCGGTTCTGGGCGGTGGGTCAGGCCGAAGCCGTGCGCCGCGCGACCACCATGTTCGCGCAGCCCAAGTTCGCGATGGAAGGCGCCTTCCCGCAGTTCTATTTCTACGACTGCCATTCGTGCCACCGCACTATCACCGATGGCCCAAGCCGGAAGCTGACCTTCGAGACCAATCCTGCGCGGCCGATCCCGTTCGGCAATCCGCCCTTCAATGACGAGAACATCATCATGCTGCAGGCGGTCGCAGGCGCGCTGGTGCCGGGCGAGGCGGGCGCGTTTCAGACCGCCGCGCGCGACTTCCACAAGGCGATGGGAGCAGGCCCCGCCGAAGCCCGCGCCGCCGCGCAGACGCTCGCCGCCCGCGCGGGTGCGTTGTCCGATGCGCTTTCGGCGCGCGGTTATGCCGGCGGTGATGCCTTCAAGGTGATCGGCACGATCGCAGGCGAGGCGACAAGCCCGCGCTTTACCGACTATGCCGGATCCGTGCAGGCGGTGATGGCGGTTGACACGCTGCTCAACGCGCTGGTCAAGGAGGGCCGCGTAACGCAGGGTGCCGCTGCCGGCATCCGCGGCGATATCGCGCGCGCCTACAAGGCGGTGGAAGAACCCAATGCCTATCGCCCGGCGGACTTCCGCACGGCGCTGAAATCCGCTGCCGGCGCGATCGGCAGGCTGCAATAGTCATGCTGAGGGGGGCGAAAACGGGTAGGATCGCGGGCGCTGCGCTGTTGCTCGCCTCCTGCGGAGGCGGTGACAGCGGCAATGGCGGAGCGACCGGGGCTGGTCCGCCGCCGCCACCCCCGCCGCCGCCGGCCGGACAGGTCTTCTCGGTTCCGTCCGCCGAAAGCCTCTCGACCACCGAAGTCGGCACCATCATCGCCCAGGCCGCCGCCGAAGCCCGCGCCCGCAATGCCGCAGCGACCATCGCAGTGACCGACCGGGTCGGCAATGTCCTGGCCGTATTCGCCATGCCCGGCGCGGGCGCGACGGCGACCATCTCGGCTGCGCCCAATGGCCAGAACATTGATGTGCAGGGGCTTGTGATCCCCAGCGCCGGAGCGGCCATCGCCAAGGCGATCACCGGCGCTTATCTGTCGAGCGGCGGGAATGCCTTCTCCAGCCGCACGGCAAGCTTCATCGTGCAGGAACATTTCCCGCCTGCGCCCACCACCGCCGGGCTCGAAAGCGGGCCGTTGTTCGGGGTGCAGTTCAGCCAGCTGCCCTGCTCCGATCTCGCGGCGCGCGCGAGCGACGGGCTGATCGGCCCCAAGCGCTCGCCGCTCGGCCTTGCGGCGGATCCGGGCGGCTTTCCGCTTTATCAGAACGGCGTGGTCGTCGGCGGCATCGGCGTGATCGCCGACGGAGGGTATGGCATTGATGCCAACGTGCTCGACCGCGATGTCGACGTGGACGAGGCAATCGCGCTCGCCGGCACGGTCGGGTTCGAGGCGCCGGTCAGCATCCGCGCTGACCGGATCACGGCCGATGGCACGAGCCTGCGCTATACCGATGTCGAATATCCGCAGGTTGGCACGGGCGCGGGCGCGAGCTTTGCGGGGACTGCAGGCGCGCTGGTGCCGGTTACGGGCTATTATCCCGGCGGCGGGCTGCTGGCGGGTGCGGCCTATGGCACCGAGGCCTCGGGCGTGCGGGCCTCGACGATGGCGGAGTTTTCGAACCGCGATGCCTTCGTGCTCTCGAACGGAGCCGGCGCAAACCGCTTCCCGGTGCGCGGCGGGACCGATGCGGGCGATGTCGCCGCCCCGATCACCGCCACCGAGGCGCAGGCGATCCTCGAGGAAGCCTTCACCGTGATGAGTCGCGCGCGCGCGCAGATCCGCCAGCCGATCGACAGCCGCGCGCAGGTGACGATCAGCCTGGTCGATACGCGCGGGCGGGTGCTGGGCCTCGTGCGATCACCCGATGCGCCGATCTTCGGCATTGATGTGAGCCTGCAGAAAGCGCGCACCACCAATTTCTTTTCAGGCGCGTTTGCCGCGAACGACCTGCTGGCTGCCGGCGGCGAAGTCGCGCAATTCGTGTCGCGCACGCGGACGTTCCTAGACGATCCGACGGCGCTCACCGGCGGCTTCGGCATCGCCAACCGCTCGGTCGGTAACTTGGCGCGCCCCTATTTCCCCGATGGCGAGCTCGGCCAGCCCAACGGGCCGCTGTCGCGCCCGATCGCGCAGTTCAATCCCTTCTCGACCGGCCTGCAAAGCGCCCTAGTGCTGGGCAATCTCGCGCAGCACCTCGCTTTCGTGACGGGCGCAAGCGGGACGGACACGCCGCGCAATTGCACCGGCCTGCCGCCAATTGCGGGCGGCAATGCGCGGCTCGCCAACGGCATCCAGATCTTCCCCGGCGCCGTGCCGGTCTATCGCGGCGGACAGCTGGTGGGCGGGATCGGGGTTTCAGGCGACGGGATCGATCAAGACGACATGATCAGCTTCCTCGGGCTCCACAATGCCGGCGCGCGGGCCAGCGGGATCGGCAATGCCCCCAATGACCGGCGCGCAGACCGCATCGTGGTGCAGGTCGGCAGCCGGCAGGTGCGGCTGCGCTATGTCAATTGCCCCTTCGCGCCGTTCCTCGATACGGCCGCGCAGAACGTGTGTGAGGGGCTGTAGCGATGAGCGCGCTGTTCCTCCCCGCTCTGCTCCTGGCGCAGGCAGCCCCGCCGCCGCCCGAGGAACTGGCGCCGACCGTCACGCCGCCGGGCGATCAGGCTCAGCCGCAAACCACGCCCAATTGGGACGAGGCAGAAGCCCCGCCGGTCGATCCCGAACTGATCGATGGGCGCGAGCGCCCCGGCTACACCGCGCCGCTGCCCGAGCGGATCGAGCAGCGCAACGAAGGCGCGATCCGCGCGCCGCCGCCCGAAGCCTTCCTCAAGGACCAGCTCCCCATCCCCGATCGCTGGCGATTGATCGAAAGCCTCGGCCTGGTGCGCGAGAACCTGCTCGATCCCTATAACCAGAACACCTACAAAGGTGACCGGCCGATCAATCCGGACAAGGTGCCGTGGTTGCCGATCAAGGGGGACGACTGGTTCTTCGTCGCCAACCTGATCTCCGACAGCGTGTATGAACCGCGCACCTTCCCGATCCCTGTGGGCGTGCAGACCACCGAAGACCCTGATCGCAACGACGTGTTCGGGAACGACTTCAGTCAGGTGTTCAGCCAGACCTTCATCGTCGGTTTCGCGCTGCTGAAAGGCTCGACCACCTTCAAACCGCCGACCATCGAATACCGCCTGACGCTCGCCTACAACGTCAACTATGTCGATGTGCCCGAGCGCCGCGTGTTGTTTGTCGAGCCGTCCAAGCCAAGCCACCGGCTCGACCAGTTCCTCGGGGTGCAGGAAGCTTTCGTCGATTACCACTTCAGCCAGTTCGACAATGACCGGTTCGATTTCATCTCGATCCGCGCCGGCATCCAGCCGTTCCAGTCGGACTTCCGCGGGTTCCTGTTCAACGACCAGCAATTGGGCGTGCGCCTGTTCGGATCGCGCGACAACAACCGCTTCCAGTTCAATCTCGGCGCCTTCTGGCGGCTGGAGAAGGACACCAATTCGGGCCTCAACGCGATCCTGCGGAGCCCGCGCGATGATTTCGTCTTCGTCGCCAATGCCTATCGCCAGGACTTCCTGATCCCGGCGCTCACCAGCCAGGTCACCGTGGTCTACAACATGAACCGCGAGGCTGATGATATCCAGATCGACACCAACGGCTTCCCGGTGCGCCCGGCGCTGCTCGGCACGCTGCGGGGCCGCGAATATGATGTCGCCTATCTCGGCTACAACGTCGATGGCCGGCTCGGCCGGGTGAACCTGACAGGCAGCTTCTACTGGGCGCTGGGGGAGGACCGGAACAGCTTCTTCACTGACCGTCCGGCCGATATCAACGCGCAGTTCGCCGCGGTCGAGGCGAGCTATGATCGCGACTGGATGCGCTTCCGCCTGTCGGGCGCCTTTGCCAGCGGCGACAGCGATCCCTATGACGACAAGGAAACCGGGTTCGACGCGATTTTCGAGAACCCGGTCTTTGCAGGGGCGGACACCTCCTACTGGATCCGCCAGACCATTCCCTTCGCGGGCGGCGGGCGCGCGATCAGCATCAATGGCCGCAACGGGTTGCTCAATTCGCTCCGCTCCTCGAAGGAGCAGGGGCAGAGCAATTTCAACAACCACGGCCTGATGCTGGTCGGCTTGGGCGCGGATTTCGATCTGACCCCGCAGTTCCGCCTCTCGGCCAACGCCAACCACCTGTGGTTTGAAAACACCGCCACGCTCGAGGTGCTGCGCAACGAAGGCTCGATCCCCAAGGAGATCGGCTATGACCTTTCGGCCGCGGCGATCTGGCGGCCCAAGGCCAACCAGAACATCGTGTTCCGCCTTTCTGCCGCAACGCTGCTGGCGGGTGACGGCTTCCAGGACCTATTCGACAATCTCGGTGAAAAGCAGGAATTCTATTCGATCCTTGCCAACGTGGTGCTGACCTACTGATGCTCAAGATTGGCCAACCTCTCGTCCGTCATCTCGCGCTGCTGCTGGCGGCGCTGGTTCTCGCGCTTGCGCTGTTCGCTGGCGACACGCAGGCGGCGGACAAGGAGAAGCCGGTCAAGCGCGACTACTCGATGGTGTTCGCGCCGCCTGCGCCGCAGCGGCAATCGGTCGCGGAAATGAACGCCAAGTCCGAAGGCTGCAACTCCTGCCACGTCAAAACCGACGCGCCGACCATGCACGTGACGCCCGCGGTGCGGCTGGGCTGCACCGATTGCCACGGCGGCAATGCAAGCGTGCGCGGGAATTCCGAGCTCGCGCATGATGATCCCGCCTATGTCGCTGCGCGCGACCAGGCGCATGTGCTGCCCAAATATCCCGACAGCTGGCACTTCCCGTCCTCGGCCAATCCCAAGCGGTCCTACGCGCTGCTCAACAAGGAAAGCCCCGAGTTCATCAAGTTCGTGAACCCCTCGGACTACCGCGTCGCGCGCGAGGCCTGCGGATCCTGCCACATCCAGGCGATCGAGGCGGCGGAACGCTCGATCATGGCGACCGGCGCGATGCTGTGGGGCGGGGCGAGCTACAATAACGGGATCCTGCCCTACAAGAACTACCTGCTCGGCGAGGCCTATACCCGCGACGGCGATGCGGCCAAGATCACCACGCCGGGCGCGGGGCCGGGGGGCAAGCTGTCGGACGATCAGGTCGCGCGCGGCGTGCTCGCCGAGATGTATCCGCTCCCCACCTGGCACGTGATCCCGCCGGGCGATGTGTTCCGCGTGTTCGAGCGCGGCGGACGCACGATCAACTCGCAGTTCCCCGAAATCGGCCTGCCCAATCCCTCGGGCTCGATCCAGCGTCTGGAAGAGCCGGGGCGGCCCGACCTCAAGCAGTCGAACCGCGGTCCCGCCACCGGCCTGCGCGTCGCGATCCCGGCGCTCAACATCCACAAGACCCGCCTCAATGATCCCTTCACCTGGTTCATGGGCACCAATGACCAGCCGGGCGATTATCGCCATTCGGGCTGTGCGAGCTGCCACGTGGTCTACGCCAATGACCGCGAACCGCGCCATTCGCTGACCTACGCGCAATATGGCCGCGACGGGCAGACGATCACGGTCGATCCCACTATCGCTGGCAAGATCGAGCACGCGGCAGGTTATGGCGATCACGGCGGCGCGAAGGCCGGCGGGCACGGTGCGGTCAAGGAGCCGGGTCACAAGGATGACGACCACGGCGATACCAAGGGGCCGGGCAAGCGCGCCGATGACACGCTGACCTATGACGGGAAGCAGAAGGAAAAGGGCCACCCGCTGAGCCACGTCTTCACCCGCGCGATCCCGACCAGCCAGTGCATGAACTGCCACATGCACCAGCCCAATATCTTCCTGAACTCGTTCCTCGGCTACACCATGTGGGATTACGAGAGCGACGCGCCGTCGATGTGGCCCAAGGAGCAGAAATATCCCACCGCGGCCGAAATCCGCGCGGTTACCGATCGCAACCCCGAGGGCGCAGCGCCCAAGGGCAAGTGGGCCGACGTCGACTTCCTGCGCAATGTCTACGATCTGAACCCGACGCTGAAGGACACCCAGTTCGCCGATTATCACGGCCACGGCTGGAACTTCCGCGCGATCTTCAAGCGCGACCGCAAGGGCAATCTGCTCGATGCAGGGGGCAAGATCGTCGATCCCGATGATCCGGAGAAGTGGCGCAAGGAAGGCGAGGGCAAGTTCGTGCCCGCCGGCGTCAATCCCGGCAAGGCGGTCCACATGATGGACATCCACGCCGAGGTCGGCTTGCAATGCGCCGATTGCCACTTCGAGCAGGATAGCCACGGCAATGGCCTCATCTATGGCGAGGTCGCCAACGCAATCGAGATCACCTGCAAGGACTGCCACGGCACGCCCGACGCTTACCCGACGCTGCGCACCAGCGGCCCCGCCGCGCCGCCGGAGGGCCACAACCTTGCCCTGCTGCGCAATCCCGATGGCCAGCGCCGGTTCGAATGGATGGAAGGCGCCGATGGCCGCCGCAAGCTGATCCAGCGCTCGATCGTCGATCCCAAGCTCGAATGGGAGATGAGCCTCGTCAAGGACTCGGTTGATCCGGCCACGCCTGTGTTCAACGCCAAGGCGGCGCGCGCGAAACTCGTCAGCCGTTACGGCGCGGAAACCGGCAATTTCGAATTCGGCACCGGCATCGGCGAGGATGACCGCGCGCACCGCGATCCCGAAATGGCGTGTTTCACCTGCCACCTTTCGTGGACCACCTCGTGCGGCGGGTGCCACTTGCCGATCGAGGCCAACTGGAAAACCAAGAGCCACCGCTACGAAGGCGGCGAGACGCGCAACTTTGCCACCTACAACCCGCAGGTCGCGCGCGACGAAATGTTCCAGCTCGGCAAGCACCAGACCACCAAGGGCAATCAGGTCGCCCCGGTGCGGTCCTCCTCGGCGCTGATCCTGTCCTCGACCAATATCAACCGCGAACGCATCTATGTGCAGCAGCCGCCGATCTCCGCGATCGGCTTCTCCAGCCAGGCCTTCGCGCCGCACTTCCCGCACACCGTGCGCAAGACCGAGACCAAGACCTGCACCGATTGCCATCTCTCGGCCAAGGACGATAACAACGCGATCATGGCGCAGCTGCTGCTCTTGGGCACCAACTACGTCAACTTCGTCGGGCTGAACGCATGGACGGGCCTTGAAGGCGGGTTCCAGGCCACCCGCGTCACCGAATATGACGAGCCGCAGGCGGTGATCGGCTCCTACCTCCACCGCTATGCCTATCCCGATTACTGGAAGCTCCATGTCAACGATAACGAGCGCGAGCTGAAGAACTGGGTGCGCGGCAAGACCTTCGACAAGAAGATGTCCGGCGAGACCCACCCCTTGGAGGAATTCGCCAATATCCACGAAGGCACGTCCGACCGCGTCGGGTGCCTGCAGCTGCGCGGCGAATATATGTTCGTGGCCGCAGGCAAGGGTGGGTTCACCGCCTATGATGTCGCGAGCATTGCCAACAAGGGCACCTCGGAGCGGATCATCAAGGGCCCGTTCTCCGCGCTGGGGCATGACGCCACCGTCAAGACCACCAACGCCACCTGCATGGCGCTGGCGACCAACCAGCCGATCGCCCCGACGCGCAACACCGAGAAAATGCGCGAGATGAACCAGGAGCAGGCGTTCAAGCCGATCTACAACTACGCCGTGGTGACCGACGCTGTCGAAGGCATGATCCTCGTCAACGTCAACACGCTGGCGGACGGCGAATTCCGCAACAACCAGCTGAAGCGCAAGGTGTTCGGCGATGGCTCCACGGCATGGAACCCGGGCGGGGTGCTGGCCGGTGCGCGCCACATCACGCTGGCGGGCGAAGTGGCCTATATCACCGCCGACAAGGGCCTGGTGGTGGTCGATCTTGCTGATCCCGACACGCCCACGCTCGCCGCTGTGCGCGAGCTGCGTGATGCGCGGGCAAGCGCGATGCAGTTCCGCTACCTGTGGGTCTCGGATGCCGACGGGGTGAAGCTGTTCGACGTCACCAGCTTGCACAACCCCGTGGCGGTGACCGAAGGCACGGTGCCGCTGGCGGACGCACGGCGCATCTATATCGCGCGCACCTATGCCTATGTCGCCGCCAAGGGCGACGGCCTCGTGATCCTCGATGTCGAGAACCCGCGCCGCCCCCGCATCTTCCAGAAGGTGACACTCGATGGCGCCCTCAACGATGCCGAGGATGTGATCGTCGCGACCACCAATGCCTCGCTGTTCGCCTACGTGGCGGACGGGAAGAACGGGATGAAGGTGCTGCAACTCACCAGCCCCGATAGCCAGCGCAATTTCTACGGCTTCAGTCCCGCGCCGGTGCCCGAGATGATCGCCTGGGCGAAGACGCCTTCGCCCGCGATCGCGCTCTCCAAGGGCCTCGACCGTGACCGTGCGGTGGACGAGACCGGCGGGCAGATGGCGGTGTTCGGGCGGCTTGGCTCGCGGCCCTTCAACCGGCCCGAGATGGAGAAGCTGTTCATGACCCGCTCGGGCGTGCCGTGGAAGGTCTCGGACGATGTCGACATGAACCGCTGGGTCGGCCGCGGAGGCCAAGGCCCTCAACGGGCGGCGGCGCGGAAATAGCTTTGGCGCCATTGCATGAGGCGGGTCATCGGCCCGCCAATGGACGGGCCGCGAGCGCACGCGCGCGAGCCGCAGGCGCTCAAGCCCGCAGGGCTTGAAACAGCGCCGAGGACGTGCCTGCGGAGGCGGGCACGCAAACAAGAAAACTTACTACCGCTCGGCGAACATGCCTTCGATCATCGGTTGCAGCCCGGCATTGAACCGCGCCAGCACCTTCCAGTCGCCGACCCGCTCGTAATGCGATACGAGGCTCTGCCCGTCCCAGCGATGGAGCGCATAGGTCGGCGGTTCGGTGGTGATCAACTCGCGGTCATCGGGCACGTTCTGGTCGATCGGCGAGAGGTCCATCGCCACCAGCGGTGCGACCGAGGGCGTGACCCCGAGCGGAATGCCGGCAAAGCGCGTGGTGATCTGGCGGTGC
>JBKDUW010000147.1:0-2557 GCA_046339235.1 Erythrobacteraceae bacterium
GCCTCCGTGTGCTTGCAGCAGGGAATCAGGTCAGCCTGCCAATGGGAATCCCACCACGTGAGTCATCCACAGCGATCATTGGTATAACCCCCAACCCGGTTGTTGCCATCACGCCCAAGCATGGGCATCAAACCGGGCGCAGGCTCTACTCCTAGCTGGTAGAAATCTCGGGCTCAGACCAGCAGGCTCGTCGACATCTTCCAGCCCAACGAGTGCGCCAATTACTTCAGATCATGCGGCTACGAACCGGAATGAACGGAAAACGCTCTAATGATCGGCGCGTCCGGCCTTCGCTTTCTATTGCGCTCCGCGACCGTCAATGTAAAACCAATAAGTGCGCTACAGAAACCTAGCGCATAGATCACATTCACACCGACTAACGCCCACTCATAATTGATATGCAAAGATAGAACTGATATCGCTACAAGCACTGCAATTGCGTAAAGCCTCCCGGGGTTCGAACGCTTTTTCATCGCTAAGCTCGCCGAGACTGTTATCAGGCTGCCAAGAATGATGAACACGCCGAATAGTGCGGCATGTCCACCCTCCGTACGTATAAGGACATAGGAGTTATGAACTAAGGCCATTCGGCCGACTGTAGACCAACCCACACCTGCCTTCGCCGCATATCCGCCGGTATTGGACTTTACCGCATATTGGTTGAGGCCTACGCCCAGCGGGTAGTCCGCATTCATCATTTGGGAGGCGCGCTTGAAGGCAAGGCGTTCGCCATCCTCCTCAAACGTGAAACTGCCGCCGGTCTCTTCAAAGCGCTGGTTCATCTTGTAGGCCACTGCTGGGACCATGCCCACTGCAACAACGGCCGCAATCGCGGTCACTGCTATTGCCTTCTTATTGGGATTGACAATAAGTGCCAATATGAGGGTGGCTACTACCGAAGCGCCGAATAGAATGACTGAAGCTCGTGAGCCGCCCAAGGTTGCAGCGGCGGCAGCGAAGGCCAAGGCAATGGCAGGAATTCTCGCTTTCTTCCATGTCAGCAGCGCGACCAGAAGTATTGGAACCGCGAGATTTGTCACCAACCCGGAATAATTTCTGTGCCCGAGAAGTCCTCCCGCCTGTGTTTGGCCCGAAGCAGAATTCATAATCGTGTCTGCCCCATTTACAATGACCGAGGCGGCAAGTCCCAGGATCATGGGCTGCAACCCGCCCTGCATAAGGACAGCATAGCAAGCTGAGAAATAGACCAACCCACGCATCAAGTTCCAGACGTACGAAAAGGATGCTGTCGTATAGCCAGCCACGAAGACGCCCGGAATATGAAGCGCAATGTAGGCCAGCCACACGGCCAGAAAGATTGGAGATGTTCTCACTTTCCAGTAATGAAGGGCGATTGCCAGAGCGAGTGTATCCGTCAGTGAGACAATGATGCCTTTCGAATGGCCGGGCCAACCCGAGATATCATAAAAGGCGGCGTCAACGTTAAGTCCGCTGCTGAGGATTGGCAGAGCACCAAGCGCAAAAAAGGCATAGGTTCGATAGCGTGCGCCCATCCCCAGCAGCGTCACGAATGCTGGCAGTGATATGATGATGATGATGATGCCGACTAATTTCATTAGAAGCCTTTAGCGGCAACAGGGCGCAATTGAAAAACAAAGTCGATTAGAAGAGCGATCGTGCCAGTTTGAGATCGAATGGAAGCAAGGATGAAGGTCGCGTAGACCAATGCTCAGGCCTGATTGCCGTAGCCAGAAGTTGATCCAGCAAATCAGACGGGATCACAGGTTCTTTGCGTCGGGTCATAGTGGGACTCCTTCTTACCCATTATACCCGCCCACACACGAAATTCCTGACAGTCCCGGAGGCGGCAGGACATATCCGGCGTCTGGTGCGCCATCTTCGCCGCCACTGGCCCGATACCCACATCACCATCCGCGGTGGCGGGCAGTATGGCCGGCCGGAGGTCATGGCCTTCTGCGAGGCTGCCGGTATCGATTACGTGTTCGGCCTGCCGACCAATGCCGCGCTGCGTGCCGATCCGGTGATCGTCACTGCCGCCGATGCCTGCGCGGTCCGCCGCGCCGAGGGCCAGTACCCGGTGCTGCGCACCTATGCCGAGACCCGCTACGGCGCGAAGAGCTGGAACTGCCAGCGCCGTGTCGCAGCGCGGATCGAGGCCAGCACGCTGGGTATGGATATCCGCTATGTCGTCACATCGCTGACCGAGGGCTCGGCCGAGCACATCTACGACACGCTCTACTGCGCGCGCGGTCAGGCCGAGAACCTGATCAAGCTGCACAAGACCCAGCTGGCCAGTGACCGCACTTCGTGCCGCTCGGCCAATGCCAATCAGATGCGCCTGATCCTCCACACCGCTGCCTACTGGCTGTTGTGGCGGGTCCAGCAGGCGATGCCGAAGACCGCCGCTCTGGCGAGAGCCGAGTTCACCACCCTGCGCCTGCGGCTGCTCAAGGTTGCTGCCCGCGTCATGGAAAGCGCCACCCGCATCCGCATCGCGTTCGCTTCGGCCTGTCCGGATGCCGATCTGCTGCGCGCCATCGTTCTCGCGCTCAAGCCTGCGCCGACGTAGCAGGTG
>JBKDUW010000148.1:0-4627 GCA_046339235.1 Erythrobacteraceae bacterium
CGCCTGTTCGGCCAAGCGCTCGCACGGGACCGGCGCCATCCGGCCGCGGGCGAAACGGATCGCTCGCCCGCCTTCAATCTCCTGCGTGAAGGTCATCCGCCCATCGGTGAACACTCTCGGGGCTTCGGGATCAGATCCGCTCGACGCGCGGAGCCGTGGCAGGTTCATGGTCGAATTGTCAGGCAGCGTCACGTAAGCGGCGCCCTCCTCGAATGCCAGCTCGAAGACGTCGTCACCGCAGCGGTAGCTATCGGGGTGCGGCGTGACCGGCAAATGGGCTGGGCCATAGCCGGACCCATCCCGCAACGGGACGCTCTCAGTCGATGTGCAGCCTGCTAGCGCGGCGAACGCGCAGGTCCCGGAAGCGATGTTCAGTAATGATCGTTTCATTGAAAACCTTCTTGCGGCTGGTCGGCGATTGGGGGTGTGCGATAGTAACGGTAGTGGGGGCGCTGCCGGTAATGGCAGCGCCCCCGTCCGTTATTCGCCTCGGTGGTTGCAGTTGATTACTGCGAGACGGTGAACTCGATCCGGCGGTTGGCCGCCATAGCGACTTCGTTGCCGGTCGCGACGGCAGGACGCTCGGCGCCATAGCCAACCGCTGTCAACTGGCCTTCGGGTACACCCTTTTGGACGAGATAGGCGCGGACCGCGTTAGCGCGGCTCTGCGACAGGGTCTTGTTCATTGCCGGATCGCCGACCGTATCGGTGTGGCCACCAATCTCGATCTTGAAGGCCTTACAGCGGTCGGCGACTTCAGCCAATTGCCCAAGAAGCTCTTTGCTGTCAGCCGCAATGGCCGCATCGCCGGTGTCAAAGTTGATGGTCTTGCCAACCAGCGCCGACTTGAACTGGGTGTTGCAGGTGGCGACATCAACGGTGTCGCGGCTGAGCAGCCACCAAGCCAGAAGCCCGAGCGCGAGGGCGCCAAGAATCCAGGGAATGAAGCGGCCGAAACCGGCGCTGGCGGCGACGGGAGCGGCGGCAACAGTTGCTGCAGGCGCGACGGCGGGCAGGCAGAGCATGGAGCCAAGGGCGGGGATGCCGGCGATGATGCGTTTCAGCTCGAAGGGAAGCGCATCGTTAATTGCGGCCTTGTTGCTTCCTAGCAGCGCGTTCACTGCGGCAGGAGTGGCGGCCTGCCCGGAACCAGCGAGCGATTTGCCCATGACCCCGATGAGCAGGGGGGTGAGGAGACTAAGGACGGTCGACGCGGAACTCGGCTTTGCACCCGAAAAGGCAGAAAGGGCTCTGGTCATCAGCGATGTCTTGTCGCCGAACATTCCGCCAAGCAGGTTGCTGCCGGTCTCGATGAGGCTGTTCGAGCCGGTGCCGCTGGATGACAATGCCGCCATGGTGCTACCAAGGCCATCGAGCACCGAAGGCGACGCAGCACCCGTTGCCGCCATCGCTTCGGTCACGATATCCGTGCGGCCCGGCGCGTTACCGCAAGCCATGCCAGAGAGCAGCATAGGGGTTGCCGCCGAAACGAGCGAGGCCGTGCTGGTGTTGCTTTCACCGAGCACGCCCGCAAGCTGGCCGATCATGTCAGGTGTAAGATACTGGCTAGCCAGCTGGATGATATTGTCCGCCATGGTTGATCCTATTCGTTCATTTGAAGGAATTCGTAACGAAAAAAAGGTGATACGAGTGGTTCATTCAGGGTTCTTCGTCTGAAACCCCCATGCGGGAGTGCCAGCACGTATGCCAAAGCGAATAATGCTGCATAATTGAAAGCCGCCGTGACTTCCCCTCTCGCCCCCACGGACCCTATCCCACATGCTCAGACGCGAAATTGCCAATTATCGGACAATTCAAAAATGAAGGATATTTGTTATAAATTACAATCGCTTTTATGACTGATTAAAACACGCCAGACACGATCTGCATTCCGGTTGGGACTTTTCGTGCTGAAGGATGACCATAGTACCGATTGGCGGCGCCTAAGGACCGATCTCAAAGGTTCAAGGCCGCCTTTGCGTTGCGGTGCTTTGGCGAGGTCCTTCGGATACACGGCGGATACACAGACCCAAGCTGGTCTGAGGGTAGAATCCTCTGAAATGTCCGGAAACCGCGGCTTTGCGCGGGTTTGCCTGGTGGGCGGTAACGGGCTCGAACCGCTGACCCTCTCGGTGTAAATCTGTGAAATAATATTGTCAAGCGATATTATTAAATATCAGATTCAAGGCATTTTACGACGTAAATATTGATTTTTACTCACTTTTATGCTACATATCTTCTCGCCAGATATCACCCTAATCCGCGCTCTGCGGATACACTGGGACGTACCGGTCGATCCCGCGCGAACAAGATCACATATGGCCCTGATACTTAAATGTTAAGGAGCCCGCACATGCTGTTGCTTACGTCGTCATGCTGCTTGAGCACTATCGCGATGGCGCGAGGCTATCCGCGCCCGGGCGAGTGCATCGGCTGCACGGTGAGGGGAGAGATGATGGGATGTGGCATGGTCGAGCACTGCGCTTAGCCTCTGTCCGGTCGCGCTGACCCGTTGCTCGACTTGAGCCATGCTCCAGCCCAAGTGCTCGGCGCAGACATTGATAATGCCGCCGCTGTTCACCACGTAATCGGGGCAATAGAGCACCCCCCGCGACATCAATTGCAGCCCGGCGGAATCGTTGGCCAGCACATTGTTGGCCGCGCCGCACACGATCCCTGCCTTGAGCCGCCTGACGCCGTCCTCGTCAAGCACGCCGCCCAGTGCGCATGGTGCGAAGACATCGCACGGCACATCAAGAATTGCATCGGGCGCGACCAGTTGTGCGCCCAGCCGCGCTGCGCCATTAGCGGCGCGCTCCGGGTCGATATCGGTCACAACCAGCCGTGCGCCTGCGTCCCTCAGCAGCATGGCGAGCTGTTCCCCGACATGGCCGAGCCCCTGCACCGCCACCCGCGCCCCGGAAAGGCCGCTCCCGTGCCGCCGGCGCACGGCTTCTTTCATGGCGTGCAGCACGCCCAGCGCGGTCCACGGCGATGGATCTCCGCCGACCGCGCCTGTCGCGACCGGGAGGCCGGCGACATGCGTTGTTTCCTCACGCACGCGGCGCATGTCCTCGACCCCGGTGCCGACATCTTCGGCGGTTAGATAGCGGCCCTCAAGCCGTTCGACTTCCCGCCCGAAGGCGCGGAACAGCGCCACCCTGTCGAAATCGCCGGGCGGCCGCATGATCACAGCCTTGCCGCCTCCGAGGGGCAGGTCTGCCAAGGCGTTCTTGTAGGCCATGCCCTCGGCCAGCCGCAGCGCATCGGTGGTGGCAGCGGCACTATCGGCATAGTGCCATAGGCGGCACCCTCCGGCGGCGGGGCCAAGCCGGGTGGAATGGAGCACAATCACCCCTTCGAGCCCGGTTTCGGAATCGCGCATTACGTGGACGGCTTCGGGCGGCGTGCCGGGGCAGAGATCGGGGTGGTGCATGACAAATGGCTCCTGATATGTGGGGGCCATTTTCAGGATATCCGGCGGATTTTCTCACCTAAGTTAGTGCGATTTGCAGATTTTGGGAAAGGAATTACCCATCCTGACGCGTTGAAAGGAGAATTCATTCTCACTGCAATGGGCTGCCACCTAATCGAGCGGCAATGCTGTTGTCGCCTTAATCTCCGACAGGGCGACGGTCGAGTTCACTTCCTGTACCCCGGGAAGCTGCGACAGGCGGTTGAAGAACAGCTTTTCATAGGCCTCGATATCGGGCGCAACGATGCGCAGCAGGAAATCGACCGAGCCCATCATCACATAGCATTCGAGCACTTCGGGCAGATCGCGGATCGCCGCGGCGAATTCGTCGAGATTGGCGCGGCCATGGGCGTTGAGCTTCACCTGGGCGAAGATCTGCGCATTGAGCCCGACCTTGCGCCGGTCGAGCAGCGCGACTCGGCGCTTGATGAAGCCCTCGCGCTCCAGCCGGTCGATCCGCCGCCAGCAGGGGGAGGCGGACAGGCCGACCTTTTCGGCGATCTCGGCATTGGAAAGCGAGGCGTCCTCCTGCAACAGCCGCAGGATGCGCTTTTCGTAGGGGTCGAGTGGCGGGGCCGGGCGGCCTGTCACAGGAACAGTTCGGCCATGGCGTCGATGACGGCTTCGGCATCGAGGCGGTAGGTGCGGTAGAGATCGGGGGGGTCGCCGGTCTGGCCGAAGCGGTCGGTGCCGAGCGGGCTGACCCTGTGGCCGTGCACCCCGCCGAACCATGACAGCGCGGCGGGCGATCCGTCGAGCACGGTAACGAGGCCGGCGTCCGGAGCAAGCTGGCCGAGCAGCGTCTCGATATGACTTTGCTTCCGCGCGCCACCAGTCCAGCGTGCCGCCCGCGCCGCCGACCAGTCGCGGTGCAGCCGGTCGGGCGAGGTCACCGCCAGCAGGCCGAGGCCGTGTAGGTCGTCCTGTAGTTGCTCCCATGCGGCGAGCGCCTCGGGGGCGACCGCGCCGCTATAGGCGATGGCTGCCTTGGCGCCCGGTGCCGGTTCGCGCAGCCAATAGGCCCCGGCGATCACGCCTTGCTCCCATGCGCTGTCGGTGCGAGCCTGCTGTTCGATCTGACGGGTGGTGAGTAGCAGATAGACCGAACTTCCATCCTCCGCCTGCCTATGCGCAAAAGCCCAATGCATCAGC
>JBKDUW010000149.1:0-14668 GCA_046339235.1 Erythrobacteraceae bacterium
TCAGCACCACCTCGATCCCGGTCGCCGCGAACATCATCAGATCGAGGCTCGCCGGGCCGGCATAGAGCCCGAGCCCGCGTCCCAGCCGCTCGATCGAGGTGAGGATCAGCGGGAACCACGCCGCCGCGACAAATTTGGCCGAGCGGCTGCCGCGCAAAATGGCTTGGACCAGCGCGACGCTGACAATGATCGCAGCCGGCGTAATGGTAAGGAAATAGCCGGTGTCGTCAAATGCCTGGATGGCGTGAAACTGGAACGCGAAGAACCCCGGTACGGCGATCGTCCAGCAGCCCGCCCAGAAGGTGAACCGCCGCATCGCGTGCGACAAGGCGCCGCGTTCGAGGAACTCGCTCAGGAACAGCAGCGCCGATCCGCATCCGAACGCCCAGCACAGCGGTGCCATGATTGCCAGAAACGCCACCGGCAGGCTCGCGATCACCGCGATCACCCCGCCTGCGAACAGCACATAACCCATCATCGAGACGACCATCACGGCGTGGAACACCACGAAGCGCTCGCGCAGCACGAGGTAGAAGCTGACATCGAACAGGAGCGGCAGCACCAGCATCCCCAGCACCAGCGCCAGCAGCATCATTTCCTCGAGCGAGCGGGCGGCATCCTCGGGATAGACCGCCAGACCCGCTTCGGTCAGCAGCGGGATCGAGTGCGGGCGATCGATCCGCACCAGCACGGCTTCGGTCGCAGGGGTGATCGCGGGCAGCGGCAGGCGGAACACCGGGCCGCCGGCGAAGGCGCGTCCGTCGCGTTCGGCAAAGCTCTGACCGCGCAAGACGCCGCTGCGATCGAGCGCATAGATGGTGATCGTCTGGTGCCGCGCGGTGCGGGTGAAGAAGTGCTGCGGCACCGGCCCGCCACGCCAGTCTGTCGCATCGAAGCGCAGCCACGCGACCGGGGCATCGGCCTCCCAGCCGGCTCCGGTGCAGTTCCATCCGCGGGCTGCGATCATGGCCTCTGCGGTGCGGCCCGCGTCCGAGTGCGCATGGCAACGCTGCGTGACAACCGTGCCGTCACGATGCGCCGCTGCAGCAGGTGCGGAGAGGCCCAGCGCCATCAGCGCAGCAGCGATCCAGAGCCAGAGTGAAAGCCGCAGCCGATCCATGACAAAGCCGTTACTACGAAAGCCCTTACTTTGCTGTTAAGCGATCTATCTCCATCTTGGAGAAATTATCGCTCTATCTCATGGGCTTGCGGCAAGTGCATCAAAGCGCGCCGCGCCGCGTTTCCAGCGCGGCTGACACAGGCGGCGCATCTGTCTTGCTGTTGTCACGCACGGCAATTAGCGCTCGTCGACGATCACGATGTTTCCAGGAATCTCCATGCACATGACCCTGTCTGCGATTTCCCGTTCCACCGCCGCACTGGGGCTCGCAGCGCTGGCGCTGACCGCCTGTGATGCGGGCGGCGGCGGGGCGCGCAATTCGGTCCATGCGGTCGGCTCCTCGACGGTCTATCCCTTTGCCAAGCTGGTGGCGGAAAGCTTCGCCCGCTCGAACACCGACCTGCGCTCGCCGCTGATCGAATCCACCGGCACCGGCAATGGTATCCAGCTGTTTTGCAAGGGCCTTGGCGGCAACACACCGGACATGGTCAATGCCTCGCGGCGGATGAAGGAATCCGAATTCGATGGCTGCAAGGCTAACAAGGTCGATGAGATCATCGAGTTGCAGGTCGGGCTCGACGGCATCGCCTTTGCCTCGGCCAAGGGCGGGATCACGCTCAACCTGTCGCCCGAAACGATCTACAAGGCGCTCGCTGCCAGCCCCTATGGCAAGCCGCAGACCACCAAGACTTGGAAGGATGTCGATCCGGCGCTGCCGGCAGAGCCGATCCTTGTTTACGGCCCGCCGAGCACCTCGGGCACGCGCGATGCATTGAAGGAACTGATCCTCCACGTCGGCTGCGATTCCGATCCGGCGATGAAGGCGCTGAAGGACAGTGACGAGAACCGCTACACGCAGGTCTGCACCGAAGTGCGCGACGACGGCGCCTATATTGATCAGGGCGAGCAGGACAATCTCATCGTCCAGAAGATCGAGGGCAATCCGCGCGCGGTCGGCATCTTCGGGTTCTCCTATCTCGAGGAAAACGCCGACAAGGTGCAGGGCCTGCCGATGAACGGCGTCGATCCGACCTACGATAACATCGCCAGCTTCGCCTATCCCGGCGCGCGCCCGCTCTACGTCTATGTCAAGAAAGAGCACATGCGTGCGATCCCCGGGCTTGGGGCGTTCCTCGGCGAATGGGTCAAGAGCTGGGGCAAGGACGGCCCGCTCGCCCGGATTGGAATGGTGGCGATGCCCGCCGACGCGATGGACGCCAACGCCCGCAAGGTGCGTGAACAAATCGTCCTGACCCGCGCGGATCTGGCATCGCTGAAGTAACCGGATTTCGGATTTTCCCCGCGACGGGCGCGGCCAACCGGGGAGCGTGACGATGGATCGGCATGACATTGCAAGCGGGCGCAAAAGCGTCCGCGGATTGGGCGCGTTTGGGCTTTGCGCGGGGATCGCGTTGCTGGCGGGCTGCGGCGGAGAGGCCGAGAAGGCCGGCTCCGATGCGATTACCGTGGTCGGCTCCTCGACGGTCTATCCCTTCGCCCAGAAGGTGGCCGAGGGCTTCGTTGTCGCCAACAAGGGTTTGGCCCAGCCCCTGATCCAGTCGACCGGCACCGGCGAGGGGATCGCGGAATTCTGCAAGGGTCAGGGCCCCGAGACGACTGACATCGTCAACGCCTCGCGGCGCATGACGGCAGAGGAATTCAACCGCTGCGTCGGCAACGGCGTGAAGGACATCATCGAGATCAAGGTCGGGCGGGACGGTATCGCCTTCGTTGCGTCGGCTGACGAGGGGATCAATCTCGCGTTGACCCCGCAGATCGTCTACCGCGCGCTCGCCATCAGCCCCTACGGCAAGGAACAGACCGCGGTGAACTGGTCGGATGTGGACGGTTCGCTGCCGGCCGATGCGATCCTGGCCTATGGTCCGCCCGCCAGCTCGGGCACCCGCGACGCGATGCTTGATCTGGTGATCGAGGTCGGTTGCCGCGCCGATCCGAAGATGGCCGCGCTCAAGGACAGCGATCCTGACGCCTTCGCCCGCAACTGCCACGCGCTGCGGTCGGATGCGGCCTATATCGCGCAGGGCGAGCAGGACGACCTGATCGCCCGCAAGGTCGCCGGCAATCCGCGCGCGATCGGTGTGTTCGGCTATTCCTATCTCGAGGAAAACAGCACGGCCGCGAAGGGCCTGCCGATCAACGGCATCCTGCCCACCACGGAAACCATCGCGGATGGCAGCTATCCGGTCTCGCGCCCGCTCTACATCTCCGTCAAGAAGGCGCATCTCGGGGTCACGCCGGGGCTCGACAGCTATCTCGTGCAGTGGGCCAAGAGCTGGGGTGGGGGCGGACCGCTTGCCGCCATTGGCCTCGTCCCTGCGACCGAGGACGTGCAGGCCAAGAGCACGGCTGCGGTGCGCGACAAGACAAGCCTGACAGCGGCCGACCTGGCGCAGTAAGGCTAAGCGATAGCGGGCGCGATTGCGCGGGCTTCCGGGTTCCGGTAGGGTTAACTGCATGAGCGCCCGCAAGATCGCCATCTGGCACGAAGCCGGCCTGATCGACGCAGGCACGCGTGACCGGTTGCTGGCTTACGAGACCGATCATGCCCGGCCGCTGGCGCTGTGGGCGGTGTTCGGGATCGGTGCGCTGGCGATCGGGCTGGGGCTGGTGTCGGTCATCGCCGCCAATTGGGAGGCGATCCCGGGCCAGCTGCGGCTCGGCGTCCACCTTGCGCTGATTGCGGGGGCGCTCGCGGCTTTGTTCCTGCGCGAAGAGCGGCTGGCTGAGACGTCGCCCTGGGCGGTCGAGGCGCTGGTGTTTGTCACCGCTGCGCTCGGCCTCACCTTTTTCGGCCATCTCGGACAGGTCTACCAGACATCATCGCCGCTTTGGCAGCCGCTGGCCGTGTGGCTGGCGCTGTTTGCCCCGCTGCTGCTGCTGTCGGGGCGCAGCTGGCCGAGCGCGCTGGTGCTGCTGGGCGGCGCGGTGTGGTGCGCGTGGGATTATGCCGCCGCTACCACCGGTTTCGGCGGAATGCGCGATCCCGCCCTCGGCTGGCGGGTGTGGACAGGCTTTGTGACCGCCCTGCCGGTGCTGTTCGCGCCGCTCGCCGCAGGTTTGCGGGCGCGCAGCACGCGCCCCGATTTCTGGCGGCGGCTCGAACAGCTCGCGCTCGCCTATGCCGTGGCTGGAGCCTCGCTGGCCTGCGCGCTCGCGAGCGCGGGCGGCTTTGGCAATAGCGGGATGACGAAGGAATGGGCGAGCTTGGCGACGAGCGGCGCGGTGGCGCTGATCGCTGGTCTTGGCGTGGTGCTGGCGCGGCCGGGCGTTTCGGGGCGGATGGCGGGCGCGATCATTGCAGGCGCCGGGCTGGCCGGTGCGCTCGCCTATCTCGCCAACGATCTCACCACGCTGGCCGCTGCGCTGTTCATGGGGCTGTGGGTGGGCATCGCGGCTGCCGCGCTGGCGGCGCAGTGGCGCGGGGTGTTCCAGCTGGCGGTGGGCGTGATTGCGCTGCGACTGATCGTCCTCAGCTTCGAACTGGCGGGCGATCTGCTCACCAGCGGAGCGGGACTGATCGCCGCAGGCCTGATGATCCTCGGCGTAGCATGGGTCGCGGTGCGGGTGTCGAAGCGCTTCGCCCCGCGCGATGCGGAGCCTGAGGCATGAGCCGCGGCCTCCAGAGCATCGGGCGCATTGCCACCGTCCTGCTCCCGCTGGCCGGCCTGGCCGGGCTGTGGGCCATGAGCGACCGCACCTTCCAGCAAGGCACCGAATGGGAGGTGCCGATCGATGGCTTTGACCCGCGCGACTATCTGCGCGGGCCTTATGTCGAGTTCACCTATGACTGGCCGGGCGTCGAGGAATTCCGCGATGTCCCGCCGCAGCTGCTGTGCCTTGAAGGCACCGCGCCGCAGCTGACGCGGGTGGTCGCCTTTATCGATGCCGCCGCTGCCGGGCCTTGCACCCATCCGGTGCGCGCCGATGCGCGCGGGGTCTATGGCTGGGAAGGGCTCGCGCGCGGGCGGCTCTATCTCGATCAGGACCGCGCACTGGCGATGCAGCAGGAATTGCAGGACCCCGGCCAGCGCGGGATCGTGACGATCCGCCAGCGCGAGGATGGCAGCTTCACCGCGCTTTCCATCCGCTTCCGCCCGCTCACCGACGATGAACGCGCGCTCCGCGACGTACAGAACGCCGAGCCGTTGAGGCCGCCGCCGCCGATCATGGTCGCGCCGCGCTAGCGGAAATTCTCGCCGGTCGCGGCGATCCGGGCCTTGAGCCCTTCCTGGTTGATGTTCTGGATCTCGATCCCGGGGTGGGCATTGACCTCGATCACCAGCGGGCCGTCCTTGACGTCCAGCACGATGTCGACCCCGCAATAGCCCAGCCCCACCGCCTGGCCGCATCGCGCCGCAAGTTCGAGCACGCGCTGCCAGCCGGGAATCTCGAACCCGATCAGGTTCATGCCGGTATCGGGGTGGTGGGTGATCGGCGTGCCCTTCACCACCGCGCGGGTGATCTTGCCGGTCTCCATCGAAATCCCCGCCCCGATGGCGCGCTGGTGGAGGTTCGCCTTGCCGTCGGATTCGTTGGTCTCGCGGTCACGCCAGGTCCCCTGCACGCGCAGGCGGTGATCGCGGGTCGGCTCCCATGTCAGCCGGGCCGAGCCCTGCCATTCGTCGGTATCGCCGGATTCGACCGTGACGACGTCATCCAAATGGCGCGCCTGCAGCTGCAATTCCCAGCCCTTGGCAATATTGACCTCGGCGGTTGCGGTGAAGCGATCGCGGGGATGGCACGAAAAAGGGGGCAGAAGGCCGCTGCCGGCCCTCCGCCCCCTGTCAGGCGATCAGATCTCGTGAACGCGGATCAGAACTTCGCGGTGACTTCCACCCCGTAGAACTGCGGCTCACCCGGAATAAAGGTCGGGATGCCGAAGCCGTTGCCGGTGTTGCCTGCATCGAGCAGGAATTCCTCGTCAAAGGCATTGCGGATGAAGCCTGCGATCTCGAAGCGTTCGTCGGCAAAGCTCACCCCGGCGCGGGCGTTGACCAGCGTCACCGGCCCCTGGCTGAGCAGCGCCGAGTTGGGCACCGTGTAGAAGATCGTGCTGCGGTGGGTAATGGTCGGGGTGGCGAAGAACCGCACGCCGCCGAAGTCGTAATCGACCGAGAACCCGCCCGAAGCCTGCCATTCCGGCTGCAGACGGAAGCGCGATCCGGCAAGGTTGCCGTTGGCGGGCGTATCGTCGACCCCGCCGTCGATATAGCCGAAATTGCCGAAGACGTTGAGCCAGTCCGCGATGTCGATGGCAAGCTCGCCCTCGACACCGAAGTTGGCGGCGCTGCCCGCGCTCACGGTGATGTTGGCGCCCGGGCGGTTCGGGTCAGGAATCGAGACCTGGAAGTTGTCATAGACCTGATAATAGACCCCAAGCGCGGCCGAGACCGGGCCGGTGGCGAACTTGATGCCGCCCTCGTAGTTCCAGACGATTTCCTCGTCCACGTCGATGCGGTTGGGAACCACGTTGGTGCCGACGCGGCGGGCATTGACCTGCACCACCGGCGAACGGCGGCCCTTGGACACAGTGGCGTAGATGTTCACGTCGTCGGTGATGCGGTAGAGTGCGTTGAAGCGCGGGAGCAACGCGTCGAACCGCTCGTCAGCGCTCAGCACGCGGCCGCCGGTATTGATCCCGCCGGGGATCAGCGGTGCACCCGTCAAGACGCTGTTGGGGATCTGCGAGGAGAAGCCGGACCGGCGATATTCGCTGAGGAAGCGCACACCAGCGGTCAGTTCGAGCGCTTCCATCGGGATCCAGGTCGCGTCGGCAAACACCGAATAGGCCTCGTTGCGGCCCGAGTTTTCGAACAGCACCGCGCTGTAGGGGATGTTGGTGACGCCGAGCGACGGAACGCTGCCGTCGGGTGCAACGCACAGGCGCCGGGGGTTCGCAAACAGGCCGCCAAGGCACGCCAGGTACACCCCTTCTTCGGTCGCGAAGGGGACGTTCTGGATGCTGTCCTCGATGAAGGCGTTCCAGCCGAAGCTGGCGCGAAGGCTCGTGCCCGAATAGGTGAAGCGGCCTTCGTGGCTGGCCTGCCAGCCCTGGGCCAGTTCGGTGAATTCGAGGAACGGCGCGGCCGAACCGTCGGCGTCGAACACTTCGCGGCTGTCGAATTCGCGGTAACCGTTGACGGTGGTGAAGGTCCAGTCGTACTCGAACTGGTATTCGAGGGTCAGGTTGATGTCATAGACCTCGCGGTTGAGGCCGAGCTGGTCATCGCCCAGCGCCGCTGCGCCGTCCGGATAGCCACTGAGATTGGCATCTTCAAAGGCGTTGGTCGGGCCACCGGGGACACCAGCGAAGGCCGGGTAGGTGGCCGAAATGAAGGGTGTGCCGCCATTGCGCTGCTGGTCGTAGGTGGCGATCAGATCGATCGTGAAATCCGCGGTCGGGGTGTAGCGCAGCGAGGCGCGCACGCCGAGCTGGTCCTGCGCGTAGAGATCCTCTTCCTGATTGGGGTTGATGTTGCGGACATAGCCATCGCGCGTGCGCCATTCGCCGGCGATGCGCGCGGCGAGCACATCCGAGCCGAAGTTGACGAAGCCGCCCACCAGGGTCTGGTTGTAATTGCCGTAGCCGCCGCGCACTTCGGCCGAGAAGCCCTCGCGCGGGCGGACCGAGACGAGGCTGATCGCGCCGACCGCCGAGGCCGTGCCGAACAGCGTCGCCTGCGGGCCCTTGATCACTTCGACGCGCTCCACATCGTAGATCGCCTGATACGAGCCACGCGAGCGCGAGATGTCGATGCCGTTGTAATAGAGTGTGACGCGCGGCCCTTCCTGGGCCGAGCCGCTATCCGAGGTGATCCCGCGGATCACGACGCCCGGGTTGTTGGCGCTCTGTTCCTGGATCAGCAGGCCGGGGGTGTAATAGGACAATTCGTCAAGGTCGGTGACGCCCAGCTTGCGGATCCGCTCGCCGCTGGTGGCGGTGATGGTGATCGGCACGTCCTGCACGCGCTGCTCGATCTTCTGTGCGGTCACGATGATCTGGTTGCCGGAGGACTTCTGCTCGCCCTCGGGGGCGGCTTCTTCCTGCGCGAAGGCGGCCTGGGGGGCGGCGGCAAGAATCGTGGCGAGCGCGATCAGCGACACGCGCTGCGTGGTGGGGATGCGGAGCATGTTATGGCTTCCCTGTTGGTGGATAGACGCCTTGCTCGTGACACCCGTACGTGACGGCGCAGCGACGTCTGCATGAAGCGCGCATTACGCCTGACTTACAGTTTAAAGGCGTTGCATTTGTGCACTTTGGTTGCGGGCCACCTACCGGTGGCGCAGACCCCCGCCCCGCCTCCCCACCCGGCCACCAATAGTACCACTATCTTATGGTGGCCGGCCCCTCGGCGGAAACGTCCCCCGGACGTGTTCGTCACACTCGGACGGAGGCGGGGCGGGGGTCTGGATCGCGCGCAAGCGCGATCCCAAAGCTACAGCGGGTTCCCGTCGGAATCGCGGTAGATTTCGCGGCGGCCGACGTGGTTGGCGGGGCCGACGAGGCCGTCCTCTTCCATCCGCTCGATCCACTTGGCGGCGGTGTTGTAGCCCACCCCCATCTGGCGCTGGAGCCAGCTACCGCTTGCCTTCTGGTTCTCGATCACGATCTGGCACGCCTGGCGGTATTTGCGCTCCTCGGGATTGTCCGAGGCGGTGAATTCATCCTCGAAGCCGAAGCTGCCGCCGTCTTCGGGTTCCTCGGTGACGGCGTCGATATACTCAGGCGCGCCCTGGCCGCGCCAGAAGATCGCGACCGCTTCGACCTCCTCGTCCGAGACGAATGGGCCGTGGACGCGCACCATCGCGCCGGTGTTGGGCTTGTAGAGCATGTCGCCCTTGCCCAGGAGCTGCTCGGCGCCCTGTTCGCCGAGGATCGTGCGGCTGTCGATCCGGCTGGTCACCTTGAAGCTGATCCGGGTCGGCAGGTTGGCCTTGATCACGCCGGTGATGACATCGACCGAGGGGCGCTGGGTCGCCATGATCAGGTGGATGCCCGCCGCGCGGCTCTTCTGGCTGAGGCGCTGGATCAGCACTTCGATTTCCTTGCCGACCGTCACCATCAGGTCAGCGAGTTCGTCGACGATCAGCACGATCTGCGGCAGCGGCTGGTAATCGAGCTGTTCTTCCTCGAACAATTGCTCGCCGGTTTCGGGATCGAACCCGGTCTGCACGCGGCGGCCCAGCGGCTTGCCCTTGCCGATCGCGGCGCTGACCTTTTCGTTGAAGGAATGGATATTGCGCGAGGAGATCGCGCTCATCATCCGGTAGCGGCGCTCCATCTCCTCGACCGCCCATTTCAGCGCGCGCACCGACTTGTGCGGCTCGGTGACGACGGGCGAGAGCAGATGCGGGATGTCGTCATAGGTCTTGAGTTCGAGCACCTTGGGATCGATCAGGATCAGGCGCAGCTCGGCCGGGGTGAAGCGGTAGAGCAGGCTCAGCAGGATCACGTTCAATCCGACCGACTTGCCCGAGCCCGTCGTCCCCGCGACCAGCAGGTGCGGCATCGCGGCAAGATCGGCAATCACCGGCTCGCCCGCGATATCCTTGCCGAGGATGATCGGCAGGCTGCCCTTGGCATCGGCAAAATCGGCGCAGGCGGCGAGCTCTTTGAGCATCACCACCTGGCGATCCTGATTGGGCAGTTCGATGCCCATCACCGTGCGGCCCGGGATCGGCGAGACCCTCGCGGAAATCGCGCTCATATTGCGCGCGATGTCTTCGGCCAGGCCGATCACGCGGCTGGCCTTGATGCCAGGCGCAGGCTCGAGCTCGTACATCGTCACCACCGGGCCGGTGCGCACCGCGGTGATCTCGCCCTTCACATTGAAATCGTCGAGCACGTTTTCGAGCAGGCGGGCGTTGCGTTCCAAGGCGACCTTGTCGAGCTTGGGCGCCTTGTCGACCGGCGGTTCGGCGAGCAGATCGAGGCTCGGCAGTTTGAAGGCGGCGAACATGTCGCCTTGCGCGGTCTTGGCCGGAGCGGCCCGCTTGGGCGGGGCGGAAGGGTCGCTGATTTCGGGTGCGCGGCGCGGGCGTTCGTCGATCACGGCGGGCGCGGCATCGCCCTTCATCGCGCGGCGCGGACGCGGGGCGGGAGCCTCGTCGTCGTCGCCGGCAAAGGCGAGCGCAGGTGCTGCCTTGCGTCCGGGCAGCGGCAGGCGGCGCAGCAGCCCGGCGAGCGAGCCCCCGCCGAGAAACTCGGGCAGGCTCATCAGCACGCGCCAGTCGATCGCGAAGATACGGGTGAGCAGGCCGACGCCCGCAGCAAGGCAGACGAAGGCCGCGGCGCGGATCACCCAGCCCTGCGCCTCGGCGCCGAAACGCGCGGCCACCGCCTCGATCGCGCCCGCGCCAAGCAGGCCCGCGAGACCTCCCGCCTGCGCGGGCAGCGTGCCGCCCGGCCCCTGGAAGGCGAGCGCGAGCAAGCTTGAAAGCAGGGTGATGGCGATCAGCAGCAGTCCGGTGGGGAGCCACCACGGGGTGGTTTCGGGCGCGTCGCCGTTTTCGATGTCGCGCCACAGCTTGCGCGCCGAGACATAGAGCAGCGGCAACAGCAGCGCGCCCGGGATGCCGAACATCAGCAGCACGCGGTCTGCCAGCCAGGCACCGCCCGCGCCCATCCAGTTGGCGACTTCGTCAGGCGCGGCGGCGGTCGAGGGGCTGGGATCGGTCTGGGTGTAGCTCACCAACGCCAGCGCGAGAAAGATCGTCGCGCCGAGCAGCGCGCCGGCGCCCACCATCTGCGCCAGCCGCCTGAGCGAGCGGCGCAGCCCCGCACGCCATTCGGCGTCGGTCTTGCTGACGGCAGTCTTGCGGGCAGACGTGTTGCGGGGCGTAACGGCGCGGCTGGCCATGGCGGATCTCCTGAGCGGAACACATCATGAATCCTTGGAGGACTCCGGTCAAGCGATGTGCGACGGGGCGTTTGTTTCGCGTATGGCATTGATCGGCCCGCAGGGCCGCAAGGCCGGAGTCGAAGCCGAAGGTGCAGACGTGCGAAGCACACCTGCATGGCCGCCCGCAGCGATGCGACCTTCAGGTCGTGTGAGCGAGGATTTCGCAGCCCGGATGGGCTGCGGTCATCAAGAAAGGCCGTCGATCGCCGCCCAGCGCGGCCAATCCAAGTCGCTCGCTCGCTCGGGTGTCATGCCGCCCAATGCGATGACCGGGATTGTCGACAAGGCTGCCAGTTCCCGAAAGCGCGCGATGCTGAGTGTCGCGGCCCCCGGGTGCGAGCGGGTCGGGAAGACAGGCGAGAGCATGACCGCGCTGGCCCCGTATTCATTCGCGTGGGCGATCTCGGCTTCGTTGTGCGCGGTGGCGATCCAGCGCAATCCGGCGGTTGCGTGGGCGTCGTGCGCCCCATAGACCCCGTCTGCGCCCCATGCTTCGGCGGTGCTGAAACTGTCCGAGACAATCGCCCAGTGCCCTGCGCCGCGAAGCAGCGGCAGAATTTGCGCGAACCGGGCCGCGCGCGCTTCGGCGTTCAAGTGGTAGTGCCGGAAAACGAAGCCTGATCCTGGCGGTAAACGCCTGATCGCGTCTTCAAGCACGAGATCGTTGCGTTCATCCGAAAGGAGCCAGATATCGGGTACGGACTGGTCTTGCGCCATGTCCGCGCTATAGCGCAGCCCCATGGATAATACAGCCGCCGCCCGCCTCGCCGACATCCACGACAACATCGCCCGGGCGTGCAAGCCTGCGCGGCGCGATCCAAAGGACGTCACGCTGATAGCGGTCAGCAAGACCCGCGATGCGCCCGCGATTGTCCCCCTGATCGCCGCCGGCCAGCGCGTGTTCGGCGAGAACCGGGTGCAGGAGGCGCAAGGCAAATGGCCGGCCTTGCGCGCTGACTATCCCGATATCGCGCTCCACCTGATCGGCCAGCTGCAATCGAACAAGGCCGAAGAAGCCGTCGCGTTGTTCGACGTGATCCATTCGCTCGACCGGCCAAGCCTGCTCACCGCGCTCGCCAAGGCGATGGACAAGGCGGGAAAGCGCGTGCCCTGCTTCGTGCAGGTCAATATCGGCGACGAGCCGCAGAAGGGGGGCTGTCCGCTGGCTGATCTCCCCGCGTTTCTCGACGCGGTGCGCGCCAGCGGCATTCCGCTTGCCGGGCTGATGTGCATTCCCCCGGCCGATACCGAAGCCGCGCCGTTCTTCGCGCTGCTCGCAAAGCTGGCGGCGGATCATGGGCTCACTGGCCTCAGCATGGGGATGAGCGGCGATTACGAGACCGCGGTGATGCTCGGCGCGACCCATGTGCGGGTGGGAACGGCGCTGTTCGGCAGCAGCACATAAAACAGGGGCGGCCCGTTGCCGGAGCGCCCCTGTTTTTTCCGCTTGAATACTACTTAAAATTCAAACAGCGCCTCGATGCCCACGTTCCGGCCACGCATCAGCGGCGAGAAGGTACCCACCGTCGGGTTCGGCGCGAAGGGACGCCGCACGCCGGTCGAGTTCGGGCCGCCGAACGGCACCTGCGTGTCGCCACCTTCCTGCACTTCGTCGAGCAGGTTGCGGCCGTAGAGCGACAGCGACAGGCCATGCACCGGGGTTTCCCAGGTGATGTTGGCTTCGAGGTTCGACAGCGAGTTGAGCCAGCCGAGGTTGTCGTCGGTATAGGCCGCCTCGTCGCGATACTGGTAGTTCACGCGGGTGAGGACAGTGCTGTTGCCCAGCTCGAGCTCGTGGATCAGCCCTGCGCCCACCGTGATCGGGGGAACGCGCGGCAGGCTCAGCGCGAGGTCGGTGTCGTTGATCAGACCGTCGCCCGAGATGTCGAACAGCACCCGGTCATATTCGGCTTCGATGATCCCGATATTGGCGGTGAAGGCGAGCGATTGCGACACACGCATGCGCGCCTCGGCCTCGAAGCCGGTGATCGTCGCATCGGCGGTGTTGAGGATGTTCTGGACCACGCCCGCGCCCGGATCGGCGAGGTTCACTTCGCGCTGCATGTTGCCGACCTTGGTCATGTAGGCCGCCACATTGAACGTGAACGAACTGTCGGCGGTCTGGAACTTGCCGCCGATCTCGTAATTGTCGACCTTCTCTTCATCGAAGAACAGGTTGCCGGTTGCCGCAAAGGCGCGGTTGAACACGGCGACATTGGTGATGCGGAAGTTGTAGCCGCCCGAACGGTAACCACGGCTCCAGTGGCCATAGACCTGGCCGGCGCCGAACTCATACTGCAGGCCGAGCTTGGGCGAGAGGTTGCGGAACCGCACGCTGTCGGTGAAGCCGTTGGTTTCGGTCGCCGGGTTGAACGGCTGGGTGCCAGTCGGACAGGTGCCCTGCAGCACCGAGCATTGCGCGCGCGGAAGGACATAGGTGACGGCCGCGTCCTTGGTCTCCTGGTTCCAGCGGATGCCCGCGATCACCGAGAGATTGTCGAACAGCTCGTATTGCGCATTGGCGAAGACGCCGATCACCTCGTGCTCCTGCGAACCGCCGCCGTAGAACACTGGCGGCTGGAGGTTCACCGGCAGATCGCGCCGAAGCTCGCGGTTTTCGGTATAGGCGAGGTCCTGCTTGAACCAGAACCCGCCGAGGGTGAGATCGAGCCGGTCGGTCGAGATCGCGTAGCGCAGCTCGTTCGAGAACTGCTCCTGCGCGGTTTCGGTGTTCGAGTGGAACAGGAAGCGCGGGGTCGCATCGATGTCGCCGCGGGTGGTGGCGTCATACTGGCGCCACCCGAACACGTTGGTGAGCGTGCCGGGGCCGATGTCGATCGTCCCGGTGAGCGAGCCGGTCCAAATCTCGTTGGCATAGTTGCCCGGCTCGTCGATCGCGAGGTCGAAGCTGTTGCGATCAAAGAACGCGCGGTTCTGGGCCGCGGGGCCATCGCCCTCGCTCTCGAAATAGTCGAGCTTGCCGAGCAGGGTCAGGCCGCCAAGCCGGGCTTCCAGCGCGCCGCGCAGGATCTTGGTTTCCGCCGCGCCGTGGTTTTCCGACAGGGTCGGGATGGTGTCGGCGGCGAGATTGCGGAAGTAGCCTTCGTCCTTGTTGTAATAGGCGCCGACCTTGAACAGCAGGGTGTCGGTGATGATCGGGCCGGAAATCACGCCGCTGACGGTGTAGTTGGGGCCGCCGCGGCCGCCATCGAGCGCCGGGCCGTCAACCGCGGCGCGGAACTTGCCGCGGAAATCCTCGGTCGGGTTGCCGGTGTTGATCACCACCGCGCCGCCGGTCACGTTGCGGCCGAACAACACGCCCTGCGGGCCGCGCAGGATTTCGACAGAATCGAGGTCGAACAGGTCGAACACCACGCCGCCATTGATGCCGAGATAGACGCCGTCGACGAACACGCCGACCGTCGGGTCGATCGAGGGGATCGAGGAATTGATGCCGAGCCCGCGCACGGTGAAGTTGGCGGTGCCGCGGCTGGTGCCGATCTGGTCGAGGCTGACGGTCGGCGCCTGGAATGAGAGGCCCGAGATGTCGCGGATCTTGAAGGCTTCGAGCGTGCCGGCGTTGAACGCGGTCACAGCCAGCGGAATGTCCTGCACGTTTTCGGCG
>JBKDUW010000150.1:0-6460 GCA_046339235.1 Erythrobacteraceae bacterium
GGTGAACAGCTCGATCTGCGCCAGCGTCTGGTTGGTGAAGCTCGCGCTCATCACGAAGCTAGGGTGGCCGGTCGCGCAACCGAGGTTCACCAGACGGCCCTTGGCAAGGATGATGATCGACTTTCCATCGGGGAAGGTGACGAGGTCGGTGCCTTCCTTGATTTCCTTCCAGTTGTAATTGCTTAGCGCAGCAATCTGGATCTCGCTGTCGAAGTGGCCGATGTTGCAGACGATCGCCATCGGCTTCATGTTCATCATGTGCTCGGCGGTGATCACGTCTTCATTGCCGGTGGCGGTGACGAAAATGTCGGCGCGCTTGACCGCGTCTTCCATGGTCACGACCTCGAAGCCGTCCATCGCGGCCTGAAGCGCGCAGATCGGATCGATCTCGGTCACCATCACGCGCGCGCCGCCATCGCGGAGCGAAGCGGCCGAACCCTTGCCGACATCGCCGTAACCGGCAACGCAGGCGACCTTGCCGGCCAGCATCACGTCAGTGGCGCGGCGGATCGCGTCGACCAGCGATTCCTTGCAGCCGTAAAGATTGTCGAACTTCGACTTGGTCACCGAATCGTTCACATTGATAGCCGGGAACGGGAGCTTGCCCGCCTTGGCGATCTGGTAGAGCCGCATCACGCCGGTGGTGGTTTCTTCCGAAACGCCCTTGATCGCCTTGACGGTATTGGTGAGGTAGCCGGGCTTCGCCGCAACGAAGGCCTTTAGAGCGCGCTGGAATTCGATTTCCTCGGCGTTGGTCGGCTCGCCCATTTCCTCGCCCGCTTCGATGCGTGCGCCCCACAGTGCGAACATGGTGGCATCGCCGCCATCATCGAGGATCATGTTGCAGGTGAGATCGAGATCGTCTTCGCTCGCCCAATCGAAGATGCGGCCCACGTAGTCCCAGTATTCGGCCAGCGTTTCGCCCTTGATCGCGAACACCGGGATGCCGGCTTCGGCGATAGCGGCGGCGGCGTGATCCTGGGTCGAGAAGATGTTGCAGGTCGCCCAGCGCACTTGTGCGCCCAGCGCGACGAGCGTCTCGATCAGAACCGCGGTCTGGATCGTCATGTGCAGCGAACCGGTGATGCGCGCGCCCTTCAAAGGCTGGGCCGCGCCATATTCCTCGCGCAGCGCCATCAGGCCGGGCATTTCGGTCTCGGCGATCTGGATCTCGTCGCGGCCGAAACGGGCGAGCGCGATGTCCTTGATGACATATTCGTGGGTCGGGGCGGCAGCGAGGGTGGCCATGATCATATCTCCTGCGCGAAGGCGCGTAGCGGGGCGGGTTGTTCCAAGCCACGCCCCTAGCGGTGCGCTGCCGCCGAGGCAAATATAAACTTATCTTTATATGTCTATTTGTTGCCCACTCCGTAGCAGCCGCTATAGGGGGCTGCGGAATTCTCCACCCGCAAAGGACACCCCCCATGACGATTTCCGTTGGCGACAAGATCCCCGAAGTCACGCTGATCAAGGCCACCGCCGAAGGCCCGCAGCCCGTGAAATCCTCCGATTATTTCGCCGGCAAGCGCGTCGCGCTGTTCTCGGTGCCGGGCGCCTTCACCCCGACCTGTTCGGCCAAGCACCTGCCGGGCTTTGTCGAGAAGGCCGCCGATCTCAAGGCCAAGGGCGTCGACGAGATCGTTGGCACCGCGGTGAATGATGCTTTCGTGATGGGCGCGTGGAACAAGGCTGCGGGCAGCGACGACATCACCATGCTGGCCGATGGCAATGCCGAATTCGTCGAAGCGATCGGGCTGACCATGGACGGCTCGGGCTTTGGCCTGGGCAAGCGCGGCCAGCGCTTCTCGATGGTCATCAATGATGGCGTGGTCGAGCAGCTCAATGTCGAAGATGCCGGCGACTTCAAGGTTTCGAGCGCCGAATACATGCTCGGCCAGCTCTGAGGCTTTAGCCGCAGAATAAAGGGGCCGTCTCCCAATGCGGGCGGCGCCCCTTTTTCATGGCCTTGCCGCTCAGGTCAGAGGCGGTGCGCCGTAAGCAATCCACAGCGCGAAGCCGGCGGCCAGCGCGATGGCGACGAGCCCCCGCCCCCACGATAGCGGCCCGATCCCGGCCACCCCCGCCAGCGGCGGACGCGCCCCGCTCAGCATCGGGCTCACCAGATCATTGTGCTTCACTGAGGCGTAGAACACGATCGCGCTCAGGTGCAGCACGATCAGCCCGGCCAGCACGTTGAAGAAGGTCTCGTGCCACTCTGTGATCATGTCCGCCGTCATCACGCCGACAAGCGGATTGAGCGGCCCTGTCATCCCGTCATAGGGATCGCCCGCAAACAGCCCCATGCTGACCTGCGCCAGCATCGCGCCGAGCAGCACCATCGTACTCCATCCGCCCAGCGGACTGTGCCCGATCCGCTGCGCCGCATCGGGCATCGTCCCGCGCAGATAGGCGAGCACTTCCTTTGGGCCTTTGACGAAGCCGGCAAAGCGCGCCGTCTCGGGCCCGATGAAGCCCCACAACACGCGGAAAGCGAGGATGCCGAGCAACACCAGCCCGGTCCGGCGATGCCACGCCCACTTGTCGTTTTCTGCCGTCCACCACATCACAAGGATCAGCAGCGGAAAGCTCCAGTGGGTCAGCCGCAGCAGCAGGTCCCACACGTTTACGTCAGATGCGGGCTCATCTGACGCGGGCACGGCGACCTGGCCGACCGGATCGGTCATCGTTGCTTACTTCTTGTCGTCAAGGCGGAACTTGTCGTGACAGCCCTTGCACGCGCCGCCCATCGCCATGGCCCGTGCTGCGACCGCGGCCTTGTCGCCCACGCCTGCGAGGCTCGCGAGCTTGGCGCTCTCGTCGATCAGCTTCTGACTGGCGGCCTTGAACTCCTCGGGCTTCTCCCAGATCGTTGCCAGCGCCTCGGTCTTGAGCCCGTCATCGACACTGGTGCCGGGAGGGAAATGGCCCGTGATCAGTTGTGCGCGGGTGTTGATGTCGGTGGCCTTGACGCCAATCAGCGTGAAATCGGGCGCGCCCTTCTCAAGCTCGCCGCGCACCGCCTTGAAGGCAGCGCCGATGCCTTCGAAATTCTTCTCGCGCTCCTTGAGCACCGCGGCGACATCGACGGGTGCGGCAACCTCGGCGCCAGCAACCGCATCGGCGGGGGCTTCGGCGGGTGCGTCGGTGGGGGCTTGACCCGAACAGGCGGCCAGCACGCCGGCGAGCACGCCGGCAAGAACGAAACGGGTGGCAAAGTTGCGCGACATCACAATTCTCCTTCGCAGGGCCATGTGGCTGATCCCCTAAGCACGCTATGCCCCTTTAGCCTGCATCGCAAATACGAAAAAGGGACACCCCCGCAAGGAGGTGCCCCTGATCGTGCCAGATTTTGGCCCCTCAGCCTTCGCGGGCGCGGGCAGCATCGGCCTCGGCAAGGATCACACTGCGATCCTGCTCGACCAGTTCGAGCATCGCGGCACGAAACGTCTCGCGGCGGGCATCGACCAGCCTTGCGATCCCCTTGGCATGGGTCTGGCACCAGCCGGGTCGGGAGCCGCGCGCCACGTTCTCGCGGCTCATCGATCGGCGGGTCTGCAATACCGTGCCGACCTTTGCGGTGCGCTCGACACTGAGCGAGGCGTTCCATTCGCAGCTCAGCGAGCTTGGACGACCACCCGCGCTGGCTGCACCGACCTGACGAGTCTCGATCCGGACCGCGCCGTCATAATCGGCGGCAATCGTGCCGGCCGGGTGTTCGATCGCCACTTCATGCTCGAGGGCGAGTGCCGGCGACGCCAAAGTAGCGCCAAGCAGAACTCCCACAAAAGCGAGCTTTTTCATGATCTTTTCTCCTGCTTTGTCCCAGCTTTTTGACTGGCTGGTCACAGGCGGAGATTAGCAAAGCGACTCGATCAAGCCAAGCAAATATGATGCAAAATCATCACAGGCAAGGAAATATTCACAATCTGCAATCGATCGCAGATTAGCCTCAATAGCCCATCAGGCTCATCACTTCCTTGCGGCTGCGGTGATCATCCAGAAAACAGCCGAGGATCCGGCTCGTGACCATCTCGACGCCGTGGGTTTTGACCCCGCGCCCGGTCATGCAGCCGTGCTGCGCCTCGATCACCACGGCCACGCCATGCGGCTCAAGATTGTCCCAGATGCACTGCGCCACTTCGGCGGTGAGCCGCTCCTGGATCTGCAGGCGGTGGGCAAAGCCGTTCAGAACCCGCGCAAGCTTGGAGATGCCGACCACCTTCTTGTTGGGCAGATAGGCGATCGCCGCCTTGCCGGTGATCGGTGCCAGATGGTGTTCGCAGTGCGACTGGAACGGAATGTCCTTGAGCAACACGATCTCGTCATAACCGCCCACTTCGGTGAACTGGCGGCTGAGATGGATTGCCGGGTCTTCCTTGTAGCCCTCGCAATATTCGAGCCACGCGCGCCCGACCCGCTTGGGCGTATCGCGCAGCCCTTCGCGCGTGGGATCATCGCCGGCCCATTCGAGCAGTGTGCGGATCGCGTCCTGCACCTTTTCCGGCACATCTGGCTTGCCCAGCGGATTATCCGGATCGAACTCGTCGTCATGGGCGCAAGCGTAATTCATGCTGTCGTCTTTCTTCGCAAATCACCGGAGCTCGAACGCCCCCGCCCCTCGTGTGTTATTCTCGCGTCATGTTAACCCTCAAGCCGGCCTGACGTTCCGCTTTTTCTGACCGCACCTGCACCGGTTGCGCCTTTAGGGCGCCGACCCATATTGGCATATGTAGGCAAGGATTGGAGCAATGCATCCCCTGCCTGCTGCAAAAAGAGGACGCCCCATGCCCAAGCCCAGCGCCGCCGAATTCGAGACGCTCGCCCGCGCTGTCCTAGGCCGCCTGCCGCCGCCGTTCCGTGATCATCTGGCCGATTTGGTGCTGCGAATCGACGAATTCGCCAACGCAGAGCAGCTCGCCGGGGTCGGCATGGCTGACCCTTACGAGCTGACCGGGCTGTATGAAGGCGTCGCGCTCACCGAGCAGTCGCAATGGGATCACGAGCGCCTGCCGCCGGTCATCAGTCTGTTCCGCCAGCCGCTGCTGGCCGAGATGGAGGAGACCAGCGTGGGCTTTGCTGAGCTGGTGCGCCACGTGGTGATCCACGAGGTCGGACACCATTTCGGCCTGTCCGACGATGATATGGATGCGCTTGAGGAGAGCGTCGGGGACTGAGGCGGGGATGGGTGAGGCCACGCCTTGGCTCACGGCACCCGGAAAGATTATTCCGCCCGCTCCTCCGCATCCGATTCCGAGCGGGTCCAAATGTTCCTAGGATAGAACCAACAAAGCCCGCCCCTCTTTCGAGGAACGGACTTTGTTGGCGCACCCGGAACGATTCGAACGTCCGACCCTCAGATTCGTAGTCTGATGCTCTATCCAGCTGAGCTACGGGTGCGCGCTGAGGGCGGGCACATAGGGGGGTCAGTCGGGCTTGGCAAGTGGGCTTCGGGCCGATTCAGTATTTTTGGAACAACTGCGCGGCCAGGATCGCATCGAGCGGCGGCTTGGCGAGGGTGAGCACCTCGGCCGGGGTGCACCAGGCAATCGCCCCGCCCTCAAGCGCCGCTGGTTCGCCGTCCCACATGGTGAGGCTGTAAAGCAGGATGACAATCTCTTTTCCCGCCTCTGGCGCGGTTGTTTCGGCGAATCCGACCGACGCCAGCTGCGCAGCATCGCACCCGATTCCAAGCTCTTCCGCGAGCTCCCGCACGAGCGCTTGTGAAGGTAATTCAGAAGGTCCAACCTTACCCCCCGGGAATTCCCATAGGCCTGCATGGTGCTTTCCTTCAGGCCTAAGGTGCATCAGCCATCGCCCGTCCGCACACTGCAAAGCGGCGGCTACCACAAGCATCCATTCCCCGGCAGCGTCGGTTTTCTTTTCAGCCATCGGTCTCTCATCAACCCTTTCTTAACCCGGTGGCCCGAGTTTCGGGCGCATCAGGACGCAATAAACAGGTGCGCGAGATGCTGACGACCCTTTTCAGGACCTTAAAGGACGACACGTCTGGCGCTACCGCTGTTGAATACGGCCTGATCGTTTCTCTCATCGTGGTCGGCCTGCTGGTGTCTTTGCAACTTGTTGCAACCGAGACGCTGGAGTTGTGGGACACCGTTGAGACCAACACACTGGACGCGATGGGAGCCTGATCCTCGAAAAAAAGTTTCGAGTTAGGAATTTCTCAATAGCTGCCGGTTAATCTCTAAATTACCGGGCCGGGCCAAGCGGAACGGTATGGGTACCGAAGACCGAAACCAGGAGACGACTAATGACTTTCATCAACAAGCTTTTCCGTGACGAAGCTGGCGCGACCGCCATCGAATACGGCCTGATCGCCGCTCTCATCGCCGTTGCTGCCATCGTCGGCATGCAGGCTCTGGGCGACAGCCTCGCCACCACCTTCACTAACGTCAGCGACGAGCTGAACGACAACAACACCCCGGGCTAGTAAGCGTCGAGA
>JBKDUW010000151.1:0-2647 GCA_046339235.1 Erythrobacteraceae bacterium
GGCCCGTGCCACTCTTCGCCCAGCGCAAAGCAGGCGTGGACGCAGCAATAGTCGAACTCGATCCCTTGCCCGATCCGGTTGGGACCACCGCCGAGGATGACGATTTTCTTGCGATCCGACGGCGCAGCTTCGCACTCGGGCTCACCGAAGGTCGGGGCCTCATAGGTCGAATACATATAGGGCGTGATCGCCTCGAATTCGGCCGCGCAGCTGTCGATCCGCTTGAACACCGGAAACACGCCAAGCTTGTGCCGCAGCGCGCGCACCTCTTCCTCGCTGGTCGCGCCGGCCATGGCGACGAGTGCATCGTGGAGCAGGCCCGAACGCTTGGCCTGGGTCTCGCCCATCCCGCCCGCCACGCCCACAGAACGCACCGCCAGCGTGGCGAGGCGCTTGTCGGAGAAGCCCATCGCCTTCAATCGGCGCAAGCCTGCGGCATCGCGCGGCAATCCATCGGCCTGCACTTCGCGTTCGGCAGCGATGATCTCATCGATCTGGCGCAGGAACCATGGATCGTAGAAGGTGACGGCAGCCACTTCCTCGACGCTCATACCCTCGCGGAAGGCCTGCGCGACCTTGAGCAAGCGGTCGGGCGTGCGGCGCGAGAGCGCGGCGGTTATGACGTCCTTGGCCTTGCCTTCGAGCTCAGGCACGCGGTTGAACCCGTCGAGACCCGTTTCCAGCCCCCGCAGCGCCTTCTGCATCGATTCCTGGAAATTGCGTCCGATCGCCATGACTTCGCCGACGCTCTTCATCGCGGTCGAAAGGTCATTGGCCGCGCCCTTGAACTTCTCGAAGGCGAAACGCGGGATCTTGGTGACGACGTAATCGATGGTCGGCTCGAAACTCGCCGGTGTCGCGCCGGTGATCTCGTTGGTGAGCTCGTCGAGCGTGTAGCCGACCGCGAGCTTGGCCGCGACGCGGGCGATGGGAAAGCCGGTCGCCTTGGAGGCCAATGCCGAAGACCGCGAGACGCGCGGGTTCATCTCGATCACGATCAGGCGTCCATCCTTTGGATTGACCGCGAACTGCACGTTCGAACCGCCCGTCTCCACCCCGATCTCGCGCAGGCAAGCAATGCTCGCGTTGCGCATGATCTGGTATTCCTTGTCGGTCAGTGTCAGCGCCGGGGCGACGGTGATCGAGTCGCCAGTGTGCACCCCCATCGGATCGACGTTCTCGATCGCGCAGATGATGATCGCGTTGTCCTTGCGGTCGCGCACCACCTCCATCTCGAATTCTTTCCACCCGAGCAGCGATTCCTCGATCAGCACTTCGGTGGTGGGCGAGGCATCGAGGCCTTCGCGCACGATCTGGTCGAACTCGGCCTTGTTATAGGCGATCCCGCCGCCGGTGCCGCCGAGCGTGAAGCTGGGGCGGACGATCGAGGGCAGTCCGGTGCGCTCGAGGATCACGCGCGCTTGTTCGAGCGTGTTGGCCACGCCCGAGCGCGCGCTTTCCAGCCCGATCGACGTCATCGCATCGCGGAACCGCTGGCGGTTCTCGGCCTTGTCGATCGCATCGGCCTTGGCCCCGATCCTCTCGACCCCGTATTTCGCCAGCGTGCCATCAGCATCGAGCGCCAACGCGCAATTGAGCGCGGTCTGTCCGCCCATTGTCGGCAGTAGCGCATCGGGGCGCTCGTTGGCGATGATCTTGGCGACAATGTCAGGCGTGATCGGCTCGATATAGGTCGCAGCGGCAAACTCCGGATCGGTCATGATCGTCGCCGGGTTCGAGTTCACGAGGATGACGCGGTAGCCCTCCTCCTTGAGCGCCTTGATCGCCTGCGTGCCCGAATAATCGAACTCGCAGGCCTGACCGATGATGATCGGGCCAGCGCCAATGACGAGGATCGAGGAAATGTCGGTTCTTTTGGGCATCAGGGAAGAGGATCCTTGATCAAGGGTTTGTTGAATTTATCGATGATCTCGCGTCGCTGGGTGGCCGTCATCTCGGGAAGCGGCAGCTCGCCGTCCGCAAGCGCGTCCTCGCGATAAAAGCTCATGCTGACGAGCCGCATTCCGGCGCGCTGGCCTTCGCAGCCTTGACGGAGGAGATCGCGATAAAGGCTGGGCTTCCCGCGCACCTTGTAGAGTGACGGGTCGGTGACCCCAATGACCGCGCCCGCCGCAGTAGCGGGGGTGTCTTCCAGACGGTCCCTTTCACGCTGCATGATGCCGTCATCGGGTTTCGATCCCTCGGTCGACCCAACGAAGCGGTAGGTTCCTCCGCGCTTGCGCACCTCTTTTCCAAAGGCGCTCGCATTCTCCAACTTCGTGATGTCATAGGTATAGGCTGGCACCCAGATCCCCGGATCGTCGGCCAGCGGGTCGACCGCGCCTACCTTCAGCGCATGGCGCTTCATGCACGCCTCGACCGTTTCGTCGCCCTCACGCCAGTCCGTGCAACCTGCAAGCATTGCCATGGCAATCAAAGTGGCGATTATGGAGCTACCCATCAGCCTTCTCCTGCGGTTGGGGCCTGCGTGCCGTCATCGGGCGCGAAGGCAAAGATGATCTTGGTGAAGCGGTTCACCAGCGGCAGCACGTCGGGCTTGAGCGCCATCACCTCTTCGAACGAGGTCTTGGCCGGGACCACCGTCACCCGCGCGCCGGCCTTCACCAGATTGCGGAAGATATTGTCC
>JBKDUW010000152.1:0-10591 GCA_046339235.1 Erythrobacteraceae bacterium
CGTTTTCTTCTGGGTGGCCGATCTCGTCGCGCCGGGTCTGGCGGTCCGCGCGGCGGTGGCGCTGAGCCATCGCACCGCGGCGTCCGCGCTGCCGACCATCGCAGATCTTGCCGCCGAGGTTACCGGCATCGATTGGCCCGCGCTGATCGACAAGTGCATCGGCCTGTGGGCGGCCGGCCATTTCGATCGCGGGCAGGCGCTGTGGTCGCCCGCGCCCGGTGCGTCTGCCTTCGCCGCGTGGCGCGCCTGGGCTCTGCACGATCTCACCCCCGAGATCGCCGGATTGAAGGGTTTCTGCGCCCATGTCGTCGCCGCGCCCGATACCGCCGAGCGCGCGATCCTGTTCGCGGCCGAAGCGTTGGGCATCACCGACGCCGCCGCCGAAACCGCCTTCCACCGCCTGTTCATGAGCATGGGCGGATGGTCGCAGCACGCGCGCTGGCTGCTGTGGCAGGCGGAACTTGCAGGCGAGACCGACCCGACCATGATCGATCTTCTCGCGATCCGTCTGATCTGGGACGAGGCGCTGCTCGCCCACGCGCCTGAGGTCGCCGAACGCTGGGCGGAGGCCATCGCGGCCCATGCCGAGCCCGTCAAGCCGGGTCCGAAAGACGTCGCACTGGCGATCCTGCAGGACGCCGCTGATCGCGGCCACCAGCGCCGCCTAGCCGCTGCACTGGACGGCGAGGTCGCGGCCAGCGAGCGCCCGTTCCTACAAGCCGCCTTCTGCATCGATGTGCGGTCCGAAGTGTTCCGCCGCGCGCTCGAAAGCGTCGATGCGAGCATCGCCACCATCGGCTTCGCCGGCTTCTTCGGCCTGCCGCTCGCCCACCACGCCCACGGCTCGGACATCCGCGAGGCGCGGCTGCCGGTGCTGCTCAATCCCGCCATCGAAACCACCAGCGCGGGCGATCCGGCGCGCGATCAGGCCGATCGCATCACGGCCCGCTCCGCCCGCGCCTGGGGCCGGTTCCGGCAGGCGGCAGTCTCCTCTTTCGCCTTTGTCGAGGCAATGGGTCCGGTCTATGCGGTCAAGCTGGTCAAGTCGGCGCTCGGCATCGGCGGCAGCAAGGCAAAGGCCGAGCCTGCACCTGAAGTGATCGGCGGGATGAGCGCCGAAGCCAAGGCCGACACCGGCGCGGCGGTGCTCAAGGCGATGAGCCTGACGCAGGGCCACGGCGAAATCGTGCTGCTGCTCGGACACGGCGGCAACACCACCAACAACCCGCACGAGAGCGCCTATCACTGCGGCGCTTGCGGCGGCTATACCGGCGAGGTTTCGGCGCGGCTGCTGGCGATCCTGCTCAATGATCCCGAAACCCGCGCGGGCCTCGTTGCGCGCGGCGTCACGGTGCCGGACGACAAGCTGTTCGTCGCCGGGCTGCACGACACCACCACCGACGAAATCACCATCTACGACGACAGCCTGCTGGCTGCGCGCAGCGGCGACATCGTGAAAGTACGCAAATGGCTGGCGCAGGCCGCCCGCATCGCCCGCGAAGAACGCGCGGTGCGGCTGCCCGGCGCGCGCGCTGGCACCATCGCCCAGCGCGCGACCAACTGGGCCGAGATCCGCCCCGAATGGGGTCTGGCCGGATGCGCCGCCTTCATCGCCGCCCCGCGCGAGGCCACCGCGGGCCGCGATCTGGGCGGGCGCGCCTTCCTACATTCCTACGACTGGCGCGCTGACGAGGGCTTCGGCACCCTCGAACTGATCATCACCGCGCCGGTGGTGGTGGCGAGCTGGATCAGCCTGCAATATTTCGGCTCATCGGTTGCGCCGGAAATGTTCGGCGGCGGCAACAAGCTGATCCACAACGTGGTCGGCGGGATCGGGGTGATCGAGGGCAATGGCGGCCGCCTGCGCGCAGGGCTCCCCTGGCAGGCGGTGCATGACGGCGCGGTGCTGGCGCATGAGCCGCTGCGCCTCTCGGTGATGATCGAGGCCCCGCGCGAGGAGATCCTGAAGGTGCTCGAACGCCATCCTTCGGTTCGCGCGCTGTTCGACAATGGTTGGCTGCACCTGTTCAGCTTGCGCGAGGGCAAACTCGAAGCACGCTACCGCCCCGGCCTCCAATGGGCTGATACCACGCCGGAATCGCTGGCCGCCTGAAGAGCCGCACCCGCCGCCGCCCGCCATGGGATCTCGTGCTGCTGAACCCGATACGGGCAGCGGGACGGGAGGGCCGCGGCGGGCCATCTTTTGGCAGGCGCGTGCCGGCCTCATGCCCGACTTATGAAGCCATTGGCGGGGGCTTGCCCCTGCCCCAGCAGCCATCAGAACAATGTTTCACATGGAACAAATGGGGAAAGTGGTGGCAGGGCTAGAATCGAACCATCGAAATAACGATTTGATATCAATTCCCTTATCGGGTTCGGCAAAAAACCGCCCCCACACCCTCCCCCACATTCTCGTAAATCTAACCGCCGTTCGATACTTCGTTTGGGGGTCGGAAGCTTGAAAAACAAGCGGTCTGCCGAACGTCCAGGTGATGCATTTCCCGCGCTAGCAGGCTGATGGCGATTACGCATCAACCCGATAGCCCTGATGGACAGAGCAGCCCCCGCCCTTAGCTCTGGATGCCTAGCACGGTATCAGTGTCCGGCCAACGCTCGTCGGCTATCGACCCAGACCCGGTCGTTCCCCAGGATCAACGGCACTGTCTACTTTCGCCGAAAGCGGTCAGGCCGCTTTTGCGATCGCGCGCGGGTCCGGCTCATGACCGAGAATGGTGGTTTTCGGAGCGGCGACTCTTGGGAAACGAGCCCGCAACGCGGTTTGTCATAAATGTCATATTAGTGACGCTAATTGGACATAATGGCCCAACGCAATCGGCCCACCGCGGGCCGGTAAATTGCGAAGGCAAGATTTGATGCCGAGAATGTCCTGCGAAACCCCCAGTATCCTGATTGCTGCGGCTCTATTGATGTGCGCGAGTGCTCCGGCGCTGTCTCAGGATGCCCAGGCACCCTCTTCGAACGAAGCGGATCAGGCCCGAACGATTACCGACTTGCAGCGCCAGATCGACGAGTTGAAGGCGATCGTGGGCGCGCTTCAGGCGGCGCAAGGCTTGGCCGCACCTGCCGCGGAACCGGCAAACGTCGCTTCTGCGCCGATGGTGCAAAGTACCGCGCCTGTTCTGCCTACCTCCACCACCCAGCTTGCTCAGGAACTCGCGCCCCAGCTTACCGCCGTGCCGCCCCCGCCGCGCGAAGCGTGGTACGACAAGCTGCGCCTGCGCGGCTACACCCAAATGCGCTTCAACCAGATCGTTTCCGGCGATGCCGAAGCACCTGTCGGGATCTCGCGCCTGCGCTCGGTCCACGACAGCGCGATCAATGCGGACAACAATTTCAGCTTCCGCCGAATGCGGCTGGTGTTGCAGGGCGACCTCAACGATCACGTCTCGCTGTATTTCCAGCCCGATTTTGCCGCCGCGGTCTCGAACCAGTCAGTCGGCGAGCGGCGCGAGGGCACGGTGTCGCTACGTGACATGTATGCCGATGTCTTTCCCACCGGCGACAAGTCCTTCCGTATCCGGCTGGGGCAGTCGAAAGTGCCTTATGGCTGGGAGAACATGCAGTCCTCTTCCAACCGCCTGGCGCTCGACCGGACCGATGGGATCAACACCGCGGCTGCGGGCGAACGCGATCTGGGGATCGTTGCCTATTTCACCCCGCCCCGCGTCCAGGCGATCTGGGACCGCCTGTCAGACGACGGGCAAAAGCTCTTCGGCAATTATGGTGCATTCGGGCTGGGCGTGTTCAACGGGCAAGGCCTCAACCGTACCGAAGTCGATAATGATGTGATGACTGTCGCGCTGGCGACATGGCCGTTCGAACTGGATGAGCTGGGCCTTGATGGCCAGGTGTTCGAAATTGGCGGTGCAATCATGCGCAACACCATCCGCCCGGAAGTGCGCACAGGCGGCGTCAGTTCGGTCGGGTTCAAGGACAATCGCGTGGCGGTCCACGCCGTCCTCTACCCCCAGCCCTTCGGTGTTCAGGCGGAATGGAACTGGGGCACCGGCCCGGAATTCGTACCCGCGACTGGCCAGATCGAGGAACGTCCGATCGACGGCGGCTATGTGCAGTTGATGGGCAAGATCGACCGATCACCAATCGGGCCGTTTTATCCCTTCGCCCGCTGGCAGTATTACCGAGGCGGATTCAAAGCCGCAATCAACGCGCCGCGACTGGAAACCGAGGAGCTTGAACTCGGCTTCGAGTTCCAGCTCGATCCAGCACTGGAGCTGACCGCGACCTATGGCTGGGCATCTCGGAAGGAGGCCGACGAGCGGCGGTTGGGACAGGCAGAAGGCCAGATCCTGCGCATTCAGGCACAATGGAACTACTGACCCGGTGCACCTTCGGGCCATTCCGGCCCGCTCTCCGCGCCCCGGCGGGTCGGAGTGGCCCTAACGTGGTCTATTGACCGGTCACCATGTAGGAGACATCCCCGGCGATGTTGGTGGCGTAATCGCCGACCCGTTCCAACTGTTTGCCCATCAGGATCAGCTGGATGCCGTCGCCGCTGCGCAATTGGCCCTGATCCATCGCCGAGCGGCAGGCGCGGATCAGGTCATCGTTCATCGCGTTGAGTTCGGCATCGGACGCAATAACCTCGCGCGCAAGTTCGTGCGACGCAGCATTAAAGCTCACGATCGCTTTGGCCACCATCGCCCCGGCATATTGCTCCATTGCACGGACCAGCGGAAAACGCGGCCCCAATTGAACAAGGTCGAGCGTATCGAGCCTGCGGGCAATGCGCTTGGCCTGATCCCCCGTCCGCTCAAGCATTTTGCCAATGCGGATCGCGACGATCAGATAGCGTAAATCCTGTGCCATTGGCGCACGCGACATAATGATCAGCAGCGCCAACCGTTCGAGCGACCGCTCCAACTCGTCGATGACCTTGTCTTGTGCAACGACCTGCATGGCAGCGACCTTGTCCGCGTTCCGCAACGCATCGAGCCCACCTGAGAGCATCGCCTGCGCCTGATCGGCCATCTGATTGATGATCGACCTGACTTCGGCAAGCTGAAGATCATACGAGGAAACCGTATGCGGCCGGTCGATCACGGGATGGGTCATTTTCAAAATATGACAGTTTTGCGACAAAATGCAAGATTTGTGACAATATGAAGGTGTCTCGGTGAAAACAGGCGGGCGCAGCGATTGTAAACAAGGATGTCAGGCAGACGTAAGGCTGTGGTGTCGACTGGTCTGCGTGCGTCCCTCTCCTGAAGGCCGAGGTGAGCGAACGGTGGAAACTGGATGCAGGTAAGGTGCCTTGAGTGTCGCGCTGTGGGTCAAAGCGGCTACTGTTGAGCAAAATGGGTGTCCGCTTGCGGCGGCAAACGTTTCGCAAGCAGCCAGCCCAAAGCGGTCCGGTGGCGGTCGAAGTTCCTGCCCATTGGAGTGTTCATTGAATGTCGGGTTTTGGCGATGAACCAGCCGATAAAACCGCCGCGCGTGAACGGCAGGAATGTCCCAAAATCGGACGCGCAGCGTTGGGTCATCGTTTACGTCCGGCCCCTTGCGAAAAAGGGTCAATGCGGATATGTTCGACAAAATGTAATTTTGTTGGACGAAGCGCAATGGCAAAGCAAGGCAGCAGTGCAAAGGGTGCGGCGAAGAGCCGCGCCAAGGCACCAATCAGCGGCAGCTGGAAAAACCGGGTCGGGCGTGATGCGGGTACCGGGGAGTTTGTCGGCGCGCGCGGAACGATGGTAGAGGCGGTTATGGCTGCGGCCGAGCGCTCCGGCCTCCTCCATGAGAAGGGAGGACGGATCGGCGGTCGCGTCAGTCCGGCGCTTGTCCGCCAGGCGAAAGCGCAAACCGGCATCCAGACCGATACCGATCTCATAGAGTTCGCGCTCGCTAGCGTCGCGCTCGAAGACAGGTTCGCCGAGAGCTTTAAAGCCGTGCGCGGCACTGTCGATCCGGACCTGAAGCTCGGCTTCTGACGTGCCGGGGTTCGATATCGACGCCGCGCTCCGTTGGGCGCGCTTCGACCCATCCCGCACACTCGCGCGACGCAATGACTCCGAGCTTCCGTTCGCCAGCGCGGAAGAAGTCGCAGGCCAAGCGCTCCTGCTCGACACGTGCGTTTATATCGACCAGATGCAGGGCCGTACGCCCGATCTTGTCGAGCAGCTCGTCGATACGCGGCACGTCAATCACTCGACTGTCGCAATCCAGGAACTGATGCACACAGTCGGTGTGCTGCGTCCAGAGGACAGCAGAACGGCCAGCGTTGTCGAAGCGGTGCGGGCGCAGATTGCGGCGATGCCCGATCACCGCGTGTTTACGCCCGATGCCGACGTGCTCGGAAGGGCCGCGCTGCTCGCTGGCATGCTCTGCAGGCTGCAGGGCTATACTCAGGACGCAAAGCTCAAGGCGCTGCAAGACTGCACGCTCTTCCTGCAAGCCCAGAAGCTGGGATTCACGGTGTTGACGCGCAACATCGTCGAGTTCGATTTCCTGCTTCAGCTTGTTCCGACTGGGCGCGCACTTTTCTACCGCACGGCGGACAAGGTGTAAGACGATATCCTATGCAGAATTGAGACAGAAAGCCATTTGAGTACCTGGGACCTTCAACTGGCAAACAGGATCGGACTTCTGAAGGCACGGGTCGCGGTCGCCCGCAAGCTCGCGGTTATTATGTTGAATATGTGGAAGTCAGGATTGGCTTTTCGTCCCCATGAATCATCTTCTTGATATCTCCGTCGGGAGTAGGCAGGCTTGGACCTCGGTTTGATTTCTGGGGCGCGACCCCGCAGTAGATAATTGGGCCAAGTCTGCCGTCGATCTGTGAACTCCGAGTGCTCTGTATCATCAAAGCACTGATGTGTTTGCGTCATCATCCGACCTGTTAAACACTAGCTCGGCAGCGTCTTTGTCGAGAAGGCCAGTTTACGAGCCAGATCCTCAATCCTATGGCGCCAAGACAGCTTCTCAAGCCATGACTTCCGGATGGACGAGGCTCCGTACAGAGCTCCGGCTAGCTGACCTGTGATGGCCGAAGTTGTGTCGGCGTCGTCCCCCAGGTTTGCTGCCAGAAGCACGGCGTCGTCAAAATTGTCCGTGCTTGCAACGCACCAGAGAGCTGCCTCAAGGCTATGCGCCACAAAACCGCTGCTGGAAATTTGGTGGCGCTGCTTGCCGCGCCAGCTGCCAGCAATGATTGGCGCAATCACAGGCCCATACTCGCCATGAGCCTCGGTCAATGCCGCCTCGAAATCAGCACCGAGAATGGCGGCGCGCAGGATCAATGAGTAAGCATCGCAGGCTTCCAGACAGGCTGGTGCCGCGTGGGTGGTTGCGCTTTGCCGGCGGGCGACACGAGCCATAATCGAGGGGTCCTCGTGGATTCCCCAGATTGCGACGGGTGCTAGCCTCATGAGCGAACCATTCCCCGCCGAATAAGGGTCAGCTGAGCCCGAAATGGGATCGCCGGTCGCTTCAAACCGGCCAAGCGCTTGGCTGGTCGTGATACCGATGTCGAAACAATCACCAGTCGGGCTGTAAGCCCCATTCCTCCACCAATCGACGAAGCGCCTTTGCGCCTCTATTGGCTCGAAGACAGAACCCTGGGCTGCACTCGCAAGTATTGCGTCCGCGAGCGCCAAGGCCATCGATGTATCGTCGGTCCACGTGCCCGGCTCCAAACCGAACGGCCCTCCCCCAACCATGTCGGTGATATGGTCGTAGGAATCGCGCAGCCTGAACTCGAGGGTCGTCCCCACGGCATCGCCGACTGCCAATCCGAGCAAGCATCCACGAGCGCGGTCGTAGATATTCCAGATCGAATGCAGGTGATCTTCTTGAGACACAGTCTCGATCGCGCCGCGACGGACTTCGCGCACGCGGGCAATTGCATCTTTCGGCTCGGCTTCTCCCAGCTCAATGAGGAGCCTCGGCCAGCGTCACCAGCTTCGCGCTCCCCAGCCCTATGTCCTGACGTTTCCCGTCGCGCTGGACTCGCACCATCCACGAAGCCCCGCCAGACTTCTTCACTTTCAGGAAGAGTCCGTCGCCGTCCTGATAGGTTCCCGGATTCGCGAGCGCGGCCTTGACCGCCACTGCCGTAAGACTGCCCATTTTCGTCCCCACACTTTCAGAGGCCACCAACCAAAACCAAAATGTGGGGACGGCCCCTTCTGTCCCCACACCGTCCCCACACTAGGCTCCGGCTGCAGGCAAACGGGAGCGGTCATTTGCGGACTGATAAGGGGAGATTACCCTAGGAAAACGGGGATTTCTATGGGGTTTGGTGGAAGCCTCCGGAAAAGGAATTGGTGGACAGGGCTGGATTCGAACCAGCGTACGCTTGCACGGGCAGATTTACAGTCTGCTGCCTTTAACCACTCGGCCACCTGTCCACACAGTCCCCGGTCTCAAAGGGGGGCGTTCCTGAGCATTATCTGCCCTGAAAATGGGCGATTCCACAAGGGGAACGCCGCCGAGAGGCGCCCCTTTGGCGAAGCACTGCTTGCCTGTCAATGGCCCTGCTGGCAGGGGGCGCGCTTGATGTCGCCAAGAAGGAACCAGAATGGCCAAGGATGAACGCAAGCGCGCCCTGAGGGGACGCGCGGGGCGGATGAAGGGCGGGCGCGGGTCGGGCAAGGCCGGCACCGGGCAGGTGCGCCTGTGGGGCCGTCACCCGGTCGAAGCGGCGCTCAAGAACCCCGAGCGCCAGCATCGCAAGCTGTGGGCGACTCGCGAAGGCATCGCCAGCCTCGATGGCGAACTGCCCGAGGGCTTCCCGGTCGAATATGCCGATGTCGCCGATCTGGCGCGCCTGGTCGCCAAGGATGCGCCGCATCAGGGCCTGGTGCTCGAATGCGCGCCCCTGGAGGACATGTTCCTCGACGAGGTCGCGCTGGGCGAGCCTGACCGGCCGATCGTGGTGCTCGATCAGGTGACCGATCCGCACAATGTCGGTGCGATCCTGCGTTCGGCCGCCGCGTTCAACGCGGCCGCGATTGTCACGCAGGATCGCCACGCGCCGCTCGAAGGCGGCACACTCGCCAAGTCTGCCTCGGGCGCATTGGAAACCGTGCCCTGGGTGCGGGTGGTGAACCTTGCCCGCGCATTGGAGGAACTGGCCGAGGCCGGATATTGGCGCATCGGCCTTGCTGGCGAGGCCGAGGCGACGCTCGCCGCTTCGATGCCCTCCGGCCCGGTCGCGATCGTGCTCGGCGCAGAAGGCGAAGGCATGCGCCAGAACATCGCTGCGCATTGCGACGCGCTCGCCAAGCTGCCGATCTCCTCGGCGATCGAGAGCCTCAATGTCTCGAACGCGGCGGCGATTGCGCTTTATGCGGTGGCAACCCGCAGCTAGAACGGGCCAACACCAACGGCTAGGAGGGGACGCCGTCATGCTCCATTTCACCACCATCCGCCTGCGCGCTTTCGCCGTGCTGGCGGGCTTCGCACTGGCGCTGTCGGGCTGCTTTATGTCGCCAGGCAAGTTCACATCGGAACTGGCGCTGACTGGGCCCGACAGCTTCACCTTCAGCTATGATGGCGAGATCTTCTTTCTCGGCCTCTCCAGCCTTGCACTGATGGGCGCGGCGAACCAGGAGGCCTTCACGCCGTCCGAATGCTTTAACGAAGAAACCTACGAGCCGCGCGAATGCTCGCAGGCGGAGCTCGATACCCAGCGTGCCGAATGGGGCGCGGGCGCGGCCGAGCGGGCGGCCAAGGCGAAGAAAGACGCCGAGATGATGAAGACGATGATGGGCGGCATCGATCCCACCGATCCCAAGGCGACCGAGGAAATGGTACGCCTGCTCGAACGCCAGAAGGGCTGGAACCGGGTGGTGCACAAGGGCGACGGACTGTTCGAGGTGAGCTATGCCGTCACCGGCACGCTCGGCCATGATTTCATGTTCCCGACGATCGAGGGCTGGCCGGCGACCAATCCCTTCGTCCAGATGATCCTGCGCGATGGCGGGCAGGCGCGCATCAACGCGCCGGCCTTCGTGTTCCAGAACGGCGATAAGCCGATGGGTGCGATGATGGGCGGGATGGGCTCGCTTGCCGGACTTGCGGCAATGGGCGCTGCCGAGCAGGGCGAAGCCGGCGCGAATGGCGAGGCACCGCCGCCGATCCCGGGCCTGCCGGTGCTCGAAGGCACCTTCACCATCCGCACCGCGCCAGGCATGCGGATCCTCGCCAACAACACCGACGAGGGCGCGGAACCCGCAACCGCTGGCGGCGAAGTGCTGCGCTGGAGCATCTCGCCGCGCACCACGCAGGCTCCCACCGCGCTGATCGCGGCGGGCGGCTGAGGCTTTCGCCGCCACGCTGCCGATAGGCAAACAAGAAACCCCGCCAGCCCAAGCGGCCGGCGGGGTTTCTTGCAAGCGGCCCCGCAATCAGCGGCGCGCGCAAAAGGTGATCAGTTGACCGAGTCCTTCAGGCCCTTGCCAGCCTTGAACTTGGGCTGGTTGGAGGCCTTGATCTTCATTTCCTCGCCCGTGCGGGGATTGCGGCCGATCGAGGCCTTGCGCTTGGCGACCGAAAAGGTCCCAAAACCCACCAGACGCACTTCGTCGCCGCTCGAAAGCGCCTTGGTAAT
>JBKDUW010000153.1:0-7465 GCA_046339235.1 Erythrobacteraceae bacterium
CAAGGCATTGCGCAGCGCGGTGTAGATGGTGGGGCGGCCGGCCAGATCACGCTCGGCGGTGATGAGGCCGGTCGGCTTGTGAAAGGCGAACAATCGGGTCGCCTCGGCAGCGGCAACCGGATTGCCATCAACGGTGACGCCTTTCAGGCTCGCCAGGATCGTGGCCGGGGTATCGAGCACCGTGCCATTCACAGCCACGCGCCCCTCGGCAATCATCCGCTCGATCTCGCGCCGGCTGGCGACGCCTGCGCGGGCGAGCAGCTTGGCTATTCTATGGCCTTCTGGGCGGTCACCTTCGGGGCGGTCGGAGGAGCGGGGGGGCTGGGTGGGCATAGCGGGGGCGACTAGGCTCTCAGCCCGCCGCCCGCAAGGCTTCGCTCACGATCTGGTCAAACCGCGCGATCCCGCCTTCCAATGTGCCGAGCGTCAGGTGGGAGATTGCGCCCGAGGACAGCCCCTGCTGGCCAAGCTCGGCCGCGCGGAAATCCTCGCTTGCGAACACCCCGCCATCGAGCAGGTTCCAGCTCTTTTCCCAATGCCCCAACGCCTTTTCGGTGGCGGGTGCCTCGGGAATGAGCATGAAATCCTCGACCAATGTCAGGTCGGCGGCCTGCGGCATCAGCACCATCACGTTCACGTAATCGGGGCTGGGGACGATGATCGTCGCCGGCAGGAGCTGGTAAGCGAAGGTCACCACGCGCCGCAATTCGCGCATGTCGGTGAGATCGACCTCGGCCATTTCCTCCAGCCGTCCGACGGCGGAGCGCTGGTGCAGGCCGATCTGGTCGCCTGCGGTGATCCCGTCCTTGAAGAACGGGCCGATGGTGGCGGCGTGGAGGCGGGTGACATGGTAGCTTTCAAGGAAGGCATCCATGATCAGCTTCCAGTTGCCGCGCACCGTGTGCAGCTTGCGCCGGAACAGGTGCGACCCGCCAAGGCCGAAGCTATCGAGATCGCTGCCCAATTGCTGTGCATGGGTGAAGTCGGCCGCTTCGGCTGGTGCGAACCAGATCAAGCCGCCTGCCTCGATAGCGGGCAGTTCGACAAGGCCGTAATCGTCCTTGTCCATCCCGGGGAAGGTCTCGGGCCGGGGCAGGGCCATCAAGCCGCCGTCGAGCCGGTAGGTCCAGGCGTGATAGGGGCAGACGAGCCGCTTGGCGCAGACCGCCTCGCTGCCCTCGACCAGCCGCGTCCCGCGGTGGCGGCAGACGTTGAGGAACACGTGCGCGCCGCCCTCGGCATCGCGGGTGATCAGCAGCGGGCGGCCGGTCGCGTCATGCGGCACCGCCATGCCGGGCTCGGGCAGCAGCGCGGAGGGGCAAAGCACCTGCGGCAACCGGTCGAACAGCGCGGCCTTCTCGCGCGCGAAGTGATCGGCGCAGGTATAATTCGTCGCCGGCACGGTCTGGATGCCGCCTGCGACCTTGGCGCGACCGTCGCGGATTGCCTCGGCCAGCGCCAACTGCCCGGGGGTGGGGCGCAAATTGGGCATATCTGTTGTGGCGGCGTTCATCGCTCTTTTCTCATCCTGTTCCTTGCGCCTAGTGTGGCACGAAACCGCGCCGGTGCAAATCGCAGCCCGCAAGGATGGGATCGTCAATGGCTGAAGCCGCCCTCGAACACCCCACGCGCCTGTCGCGCTGGCTGACGCTGATGGCCTCGCTGCGCCATCCCAAGACCGGCTATGTGCTGCTGTTCGGCTTCGCCTCGGGCCTGCCTTACGCGCTGCTGCTGGGCACGCTCTACGCCTGGCTGACCGATGCCAAGGTCGATGTCGAGACCATGGGCGTGTTCTCGCTGATTGGCCTCGCCTACGCCTTCAAGTTCCTGTGGTCGCCCGTGCTCGACCGGGTCGATCTGCCGGGCCTCAGGAAGCTGGGCAAGCGCAAGCAGTGGATCGTGACCTCGCAATTGCTGCTTGGAGGCATTCTGGTGGTGCTGTCGCTGCTCGATCCGCTGTCCTCATTGGGCGTTTTCTCGCTGCTGGCGGGCATCGGCGCCTTCGCTTCGGCAACGCAGGACGTGGTAATCGATGCCTGGCGCGTCGATGTCGCCGACGAGGTGGCGACGATCGACATCCTCTCGACCGTGTTCCAGATGGGCTACCGCGTCGCCGCGCTGGTCGGCGGAGCGCTCGCGCTGTTCATGGCCGAGCGGCTGGGCTGGCCCACGGTGTTCGCCAGCATGGGCGGGATCCTGCTGTTCGTGGGCTTCCTCGGCCTGTTCGCCCCCGATGCCGAACGCAGCGCCGCCACGTTTGCGGACGAGCGTAGCAATCTTGGCACGCTGCGGCAGGCGGGCCAGATCGAACCCCGCATCCGCGCTATGGCGCTGGGCGCAGTGGCGCTGCTGTGGTGCTGGGCGCTGGTGACCGTGCTGGTGTTCATGGTCCGCTCGCTCGCGGCGACACCCGAGACGCGGCCGGACTCGACCGAGTTCGTGACCCAGATGGGCCCGCTGATCGTGATTGCGACTGTTGTGATCCCCGGCCTTATTGCCGGCTGGCTCGAAGCGATGCGCAAACAGGGCCGCTATGTGCTCACCGCCGATGCGCCCCCGCGCACCGCCTATGACACCGCGCTCGATCACGGTTACCGCGCGCTGATCCTGCCCTTGGCCGAGATTATCGGGCGGTTGCAATGGGCCGCCGTGCTGGTGATCGCGCTGGTGCTTTCCTACCGCATCACCGATGCGATCTGGGGCAGCTTTGCCTACCCGTTCTACCTCGGCGAGCTGCAATATGCCAAAGACGAAGTGGCGATTGCGTCCAAGTTCTTCGGCGTCGGCGCGCTGATCGTGGGCCTCGCGCTGGGCGGCACGCTGCTGACGGTGATCGGCCGCATGACCACGCTGACGCTGGGCGCGGTGATCGCGGCGCTGACCAACCTGCTCTACGCCGATCTCGCCATCGGCGGCGCACGGATGCAGCTGGCGAGCGACCTCACCGGCTTCACCTGGCTCGCCGGACAATTCGGCGCGGATGACCGCATGGCGCGGCTGATGCTGACCATCGGCGCCGAGAACATCGCGGTCGGCATCGCCGGCGCGGCCTTTGTCGCCTACCTCTCGAGCGTGGTCGCCAAGGGCTATAGCGCGGTGCAATATGCGCTGCTTTCCTCGCTGACGATGCTGGTGGGGACGCTCGGCCGCCCGGCGCTCGGCCAGATGATCGAGGAGCGCGGCTATTACGACGTTTTCCTCCTGACGACCGCGATCGGGTTGTTTGCCGTGGCGCTGTGCGTGCTGGAATGGGTGCGGCAGGCGCGCTCGGGCCGCCCGGATAACGCGCCGCCGCTGGAGCCGGAGTTGGTCTAGTCGGGCAGCTCGTCGTTGAGCCGCAGCACCTCGCCCGCAAGGTAGAGCGAACCGGCGATAATGACCGGGAAGTCGTCCGCGGGAAGACCCGACAAGGCTTCCTCGACATTGGCAGCGGCGCGGGCTTCGGGGCCGAAGGCGCTGGCCGGATGACACTCATGGCTCGGAACAGGAACCACGGTCAGCGTGCGGATGCGGTTCCCCAGCGGGTCGATGATCGCGCGCGGGTTCTTGCCTTCGATCATGCCGATGACGAGATGCAGCGGGCCATCGAAATGCGCCGCAATCGCTGCGCCAGCGCTGGGGTTGTGCCCGCCGTCGAGCCACACGGTTTGACGATCGACGAGCGCGGTCAGCGGGCCGTCGCCAAGGCGCTGCATGCGCGCGGGCCAGCGGGCAGTCTTGGCACCCGTGACGATTGCGGCCTCGGACACGGCGAGCCGGTCCTGACGCATCAGCATGGAGATCGCGAGACACAGGTTTATCGCCTGATGCTCGCCGGGCAGCGAAGGGAAGAGCGGAAGGAAGGTGTTCTCGTCACGCCAGAACTCGACTTGCCCCCCTGTGGCGTCGCAGTGCCAAAAGCCCTCATGCAGCGTTGCGCCAACGTGCTCGGCGACGTCCCGGATCGCGGCCTGAGCTTCGGGCGGGTAGGTGTCGTTAAGCGTCACCAGCGGCACGCCGCGCTTGGCAATCCCTGCCTTCTCGAAGGCGATCCGTGCCATCGGCTCCTCGGGCACACCCTCCTCGGGCGCGAGCAGAAAGCGTTCGTGATCGAGGCCGAGCGCGGCGATCCCGCAGGCCGCCAGCGCCTCGGGTTCGAGCACATTGGTCGCATCGAACCGCCCGCCCATGCCGACTTCGATCACGCAAGCGTCCGCAGGTGTGCGGGCAAAGGCGAGGAAGGCGGCCGCGATGGTGACTTCGAAGAAGCTTGGGCCGAGGTCCCCCCCATTCCCTTGCGCTGCATCCAGCACTTCGGCCAGCACGGCGGCCAGCGCCTCGTCGGAGATCAGTTCTCCCGCCAACCGGATACGCTCGTTGTAGCGCACGAGGTGCGGCGAGGTGGTGACGTGGACGCGGTAGCCTTGCGCCTCCAGCATCGCGCGCAGGAAGGCGCAGGTCGATCCCTTGCCGTTGGTGCCTGCGACATGGAACACCGGCGGCAGCTTGCGGTGCGGGTTGCCGAGGCGGTCCAGCAAGGCGCAGATCGTCTCGAGCCCCAGCCGCCCCTGCGGCACGCTGAGCGTGCTCAGCCGGTCAAGCTGCGCCTGGACACGCGGGTCGTCCGACCGGCCGAAATCGAGCGGCTTCACGGCAAGTGCGGGTCAGGCCGCCTTCACCGGGGTGAGGTAATCCAGCACCTGCGCCAGCGCGGCCTTCAACTCGTGGCGCGGCACGACCATGTCGACCATCCCGTGCTTGTGCAGATATTCGGCGCGCTGGAAGCCTTCGGGCAGCTGTTCGCGGATCGTGTCCTGAATCACCCGCTGGCCGGCAAAGCCGATCAGCGCGCCCGGTTCGGCAATGTGGATGTCGCCGAGCATGGCATAGCTTGCGGTCACGCCGCCGGTGGTGGGATCGGTCAGCACCACGATATAGGGCAGGCCGGCGGTCTTGAGCCGCCGCGTCATCACGGTCGCGCGCGGCATCTGCATCAGCGAGAGGATCCCCTCCTGCATCCGCGCGCCGCCCGCTGCGGTCACCACGACATAGGCGCAGCGGCGATCCAATGCCTTTTGCGCGCCCTCGCAGAAGGCCTGACCCACGGCCATGCCCATCGAGCCGCCCATGAAGCTGAAATCCTGCACGCCGACAACGGCAGGGCGGTTGTCGATCATGCCCGAGCCGACCACGAAGGCATCCTCGTGCGGACTTGCAGCGCGCGCGGCCTTGAGCCGGTCGGTGTATTTCTTGGTGTCCTTGAAGCCCAGCGGGTCTTCGGTCACCTTGGGCAAGGGCAGCACCTCGAAGCCCGGATCAAGCAGCAGGCCGAGCCGCGCATCGGCGCCGATCCGCCCGTGATGCTCGCATTTCGGGCAGACCGAGAGGTTGCCCTCGTAATCGGCCACGAACAGCATTTCCTGGCACGAGGGGCACTTGATCCACAGATCCTTCTCTGTGGTGGTCTTCTGCTCGGAGGAGAAGCCAAGCGAATTGCGGACGCGGTTGAACCAGTTCATTTGGCGTGCTCCTGTCGGGCGGAGTGGACGGCGGCAGCGAGGGCCGAAGTCAGTTCCCTTAGCTTGTCAGGCGCCGCAGCGCCATATTCGCCGCAGATTTCCACCAGCGCCGAGCCGACGACCACACCGTCGGCCACCTTGGCGATGGCGGCGGCCTGCTCGGGTGTGCGCACGCCGAAGCCGACGGCGACGGGAAGGTCGGTCGATTGCTTGAGCCGCGCCACGGCTTCCTCGATGCTGGCCTGCACGGCCTGCTGCTTGCCGGTGATCCCGGCCACCGAGACGTAGTAGAGGAACCCTTCGCAGCCGCTAAGCACCTGCGGCAGGCGCGCGGCGTCGGTGGTGGGGGTTGCAAGCCGGATCGGGGCGATGCCCTTGGCGCGCAGGGCCGGGCCGAGCGCGTCGTCCTCCTCGGGCGGGATGTCGACGCAAATGACGCCATCAACGCCTGCTGCTGCTGCGGCCTCGGCGAACCACTCGGGCCCGCGCCGCACCATCGGGTTGGCATAGCCCATCAGCACCAGCGGCACGTCGGGGTGCCGGGCGCGGAAGTCGGTTGCATAACGCAGCACATCGGCGGTGGTGGTGCCCGCGTCGAGGCTGCGCAGATTGGCGCTCTGGATCGCGGGGCCATCGGCCATCGGGTCAGTGAAGGGCATGCCGAGCTCGATCACATCCGCACCGGCCTCCACCAGCGCATCGAGATTGGCCGCAGTGTCGCTGTCGCCTGCGGTGATGAAGCAGACGAGCGCGGGGTGGGGGGCTGAGAAGGTGGTTGAGAGGCGGGTCATTGATTGGGCTCGCGGAAACCTTTGAAAAACAGAAACAGGGCTAAAGCCACCAAGGCATAGCCGCCGAAGAATTGCGCCTCGGATGGCGGCGAAAGGAGCGGCACCAGTTCCATCCCCTGAATGCAGCCCCACGCAGCGGCGGTTGCCAGCACACCGCCCCACAGGAAGCGGTTGCGCCTGCTCAAAGCTCGACCCCCAGCCGCTCCGCCACGGTGAAGATGTCCTTGTCGCCGCGCCCGCACAGATTCATCAGGACGATGCTGTCCTTGGGCATGGTCGGCGCGACCCTCGCCACGGCGGCGATGGCGTGCGAAGGTTCGAGCGCGGGGATGATCCCCTCGGTGCGGCAGAGCAGCTGAAAGCCTTTCAGCGCCTCGTCATCGGTGACGGCGGTGTAATCGACGCGGCCCGATTCCTTGAGCCACGCGTGCTCTGGCCCGATGCCGGGATAATCGAGACCCGCGCTGATCGAGTGGCCCTCGGTGATCTGGCCGTCCGCGTCCTGCAGCAGATAGGTGCGGTTGCCGTGAAGCACGCCGGGCGATCCGCCGAGCAGGCTCGCGGCGTGTTCATCGCCATCGAGGCCGTGGCCCGCGGCTTCAACGCCGAGCATCTTGACGCTCGGATCATCGAGGAACGGGTGGAACAGACCCAGCGCGTTCGATCCGCCGCCGATGCAGGCGACTAGCAGATCGGGCAGGCGGCCGGTGCGGTCGAGCATCTGCGCGCGCGCTTCCTTACCGATCACGCTCTGGAAGTTGCGCACCATCTCAGGGTAGGGATGCGGGCCGGCCGCGGTGCCGATGATGTAGAAGGTGTCGTGGACATTCGCGACCCAGTCGCGCAGCCCTTCGTTCATCGCGTCCTTGAGCGTCGCGCCGCCGCTGGTGACGGGGATCACCTCGGCGCCCAAGAGCTTCATGCGGAACACATTGGGCGATTGGCGCGCCACGTCCTCGGCGCCCATGTAGATCACGCAAGGCAGGCCGAAGCGCGCGCAGACGGTGGCGGTGGCGACCCCGTGCTGGCCCGCGCCGGTCTCGGCGATGATGCGGGTCTTGCCCATCCGCATGGCCGCCATTAGGGGCCAGCGCCTGCCGACTTCAAGGGGCGAGGGTCAGCGACCGGACTTCAGGAGATCGCGGATTTCGGTCAGGAGGGCCTCCTGGGCCGACG
>JBKDUW010000154.1:0-2634 GCA_046339235.1 Erythrobacteraceae bacterium
GCGCCGAAAGCTCGACCGCGGTCTTGATCGCATCGGGGGTGTATTTCACCTTGTGGTGATCCTCGAAGGCCGACCGCAGACCCTTGAGGATCTTGATCGTGTCCTCGATGGTGGGCTCGTTGACGTCGATCTTCTGGAACCGGCGCAGCAGCGCGCGGTCCTTTTCGAAGTGGTTGCGGAATTCCTTGTAGGTGGTCGAACCGATGCAACGGATCGCGCCTGACGACAGCGCGGGCTTCAAGAGGTTCGAGGCGTCCATCGCCCCGCCGCTGGTCGCGCCGGCACCGATCACGGTGTGGATCTCGTCGATGAACAGCACAGCGTGCGGCATCGCTTCGAGTTCGGTTACGACCTGCTTGAGGCGCTCTTCAAAATCGCCGCGATAGCGGGTGCCGGCGAGCAGCGCGCCCATGTCGAGCGAATAGATCACCGCCTCGAGCAGCACTTCGGGCACATCGCCTTCGACGATTTTGCGCGCGAGCCCCTCGGCAATCGCGGTCTTCCCGACGCCGGGATCGCCGACATAGAGCGGGTTGTTCTTGGAGCGGCGGCACAGGATCTGGATCGTCCGGTCAACTTCCGGCCCACGCCCGATCAGCGGATCGATCTTGCCGTTTTCGGCCTTGGTGTTGAGGTTGACGGTGAACTGGTCGAGCGCGGTCTCCTTCTTGTTGCCGCTTTCCTTGCTCTGCGCCGGCTCGTCGGTCTTGTCGGCGCCTTGCGGAGTCTTGCTCTCGATCTGGCGGCCGCCCTTGCCGATGCCGTGGCTGATATAGCTCACTGCGTCCAAACGGCTCATGTCCTGCTGCTGGAGGAAATAGACCGCGTAGCTGTCGCGTTCGGAAAACAGCGCGACCAGCACATTGGCGCCGGTGACGGTGTCCTTACCCGAGGACTGGACGTGCAGGATCGCGCGCTGGATCACCCGCTGGAAGCCCGCGGTGGGCTGCGGATCGGCGCCGTCCTCGGTCTTCAGCGACTGGTATTCCTGATCGAGATATTGCTTCACCACCTCGCCAAGCTCGGCCAGATCGACCCCGCAGGCAGCCATCACAGCGGCGGCGTCCTCATCATCGATCAACGCCAGCAGCAGGTGCTCGAGCGTCGCATATTCGTGCTTGCGCTCCGAGGCGTTGCCGAGCGCGTTGTGCAATGTCCGTTCGAGGTTCTGTGCAAAGCTGGGCATGAGAGGTCTCTACGAGAGGAGGAGAAGGACTCCGGGCAAGGGAGCGGCGAGAGAGTGCGTTCGACTATATGGGGCGATACGCGGAAATTGCGAATCCGTTTGCGTGTGCGCGCCAGGAAAATTCCCGGCCGTCACCCGCCACCCTTTGCAAACAGCGCGTCGGCGGCAGCGCGGTGTGCGGCGGCCTTGTTGCGGTGCGCGCTGACCCGGGCGATCTCGGCTTCGAGCTGCGCGATGCGCGTATCGAGCTCGGCCTGCGAATAGGGGCCGAGATCCTCGGTCGCGAGGCGACTCGCCGCGTCCCCTTTCGGTCTCGGGAGGTCCGGTTCTTCCATTGCCGCGCAGCATCGCAAGCCAAGCGGCTTGCTGTCAATCGGCAAGGCGGGTATTTGCGCCGCGATCGGGCAGGCCACAGGGTTAATGTGGCTTTTACAGGGGGTGAAGATGGTTGGAGCGAGCGGAGCAGACCTGCCTGAAAGCATGCAGGCAATCGGCTTCGATGCGCCCGGCGGGCCGGAGGTGCTGCGGATCGAGACGCTGCCACTGCCGCGCCTGCGCCCCGATGATGTGCTGATCCGCGTCGCCTATGCCGGGGTCAATCGCCCCGATTGCTTGCAGCGCGCCGGCGCCTATCCGCCGCCGCCGGGCGCTTCGCCGCTGCTCGGGCTTGAAGTTTCGGGCGAGATCGTCGCGGTTGGCAGTGAAGTCCCGCGCGAGATGATCGGGCAATGTGTCGCCGCGCTCACCCCGGGCGGAGGCTATGCCGAATATTGCGTGGCGCATTGGCAGCACTGCCTGCCCGTGCCCGAGGGGATGCTGCTGGCCGAAGCCGCCGCTCTGCCCGAAACCCTGTTTACCGTGTGGCATAACCTGTTCGAGCGCGGCCTCGCGCGCGATGGCGAGAGCGTGCTGATCCACGGCGGCACCAGCGGCATCGGCACGATGGCGATCATGCTCGCCAAGGCCTTCGGGATGCAGGTGATCGTGACCTGCGGCGACACGACGAAATGCGATGCCGCCACCCGTATCGGCGCCGATCTCGCGATCAATTACCGCGAGGCCGATTATGTCGAGGCGGTGCTGGCGCACACGGGGGGCAAGGGCGCCAATGTGGTGCTCGACATGGTCTCGGGCGATTATGTCGCGAAGAACCTCCGCTGCCTCGCTGAAGATGGCCGCCACGTCACGATCGCGGTGCTGGGCGGCGCCAAGGCCGACATCAATATGGCGGTGGTGATGATGCGGCGGCTGACGCTGACCGGTTCGACTTTGCGCCCGCGCTCGGATGCTTTCAAATCCGCGCTCGCCGACGACATCGCCGACAATGCCTGGCCGCTGTTCGCCGATGGCGAGCTGTCGCCGGTGATGGACATGACCTTCCCGCTCGCCAAGGCCGCCGCTGCCCATGCGCGGATGGAAGCGGGCGAACATATCGGCAAGATCGTGCT
>JBKDUW010000155.1:0-47729 GCA_046339235.1 Erythrobacteraceae bacterium
GCCGGCGATATGGACGCCCAGCAGCTTGCCGCCCACCGCTGCGACCAGCAGCAGCGCGGCGGCGCCGAACACGATCAGCCCGCCGCCTTCCCATTGGGTTCTAAGGCCGGTCGAGAGGAAGAACACCGGCATGACCGTCAAAAGCACCACGTTGCGGAAGCGGTCCATCGCCTCGTGGCCGAACCACTTGGCGTCGAGCACCACGCCCGCCAGAAACGCGCCGACCATGAAGTGCAGGCCGGACCAGTCGCCAGCGAGGCCGCAGACCGCCAGCCAGATCAGCCCCACCGCCCAGCGGTCGCTCTCCGACAAGCGCTGCATCAGCCAGCGAACCGCGAAAGCAGCGACGGTAAAGCCGACGAGGAACACCGCTTGCCGCCCGATCCGCTCCCAGTCGAGCAGGATCAGCGCGAGCACGCCCCAGATCGCGATGTCATCGAGGCTGGCGTATCGCAGGATGCGTTGCCCGAGTTGTTCGCGCAGGATGCCGAGCTTCTCCATCAGGAGGACGAGGATCGGCAGCGCGGTCACCGCGCAGGCCATGCCGATGCCGAGCAAGGCTTGCCAATATGCGCCGTTCGGCCCGCGCCAGCCGGGGTATTGCAGGATCACCGCCGCTGCCAAGCTGCCCGCAATCAGCGGCACTCCGAGTGCAAGGCCCGCAGTCAGCCCGGTCTCGCCGCGGTGCTTCCACGCCTGGCTGAGGTCGAGCTCGATCCCCGCGACAAAGACGAACAGCATCACCGCCCACCACGCGACGCCGTTGAGCGCGGTGATCACATCGGGCTTGAACACGAAGGCGTAGTAATCGGGGAAGGCCGCGCCGAGCACGCCGGGGCCGAGCAGGATGCCGCCGACAATCTGCACCACCACCAGCGGCGCCCAGTAATCGGTGCGAAACACGCGCCACACGAGCCACGGCACTGCGAAGATGATCGTCAGGGCGATCAGGTAGATTTCGGTAAGGTTCATCCCGCCGCCGTGTCTATTGAGCCGCGGCTGTGCGTGCAAATGCGTTTTCCACACGCCAAACCGGCGTTCCCCCGATTGACGCGCTGCAGCAAATCAAGCAGGGCGGGCCGGTCTTCCGCGCAGAAGCGATTCTGTGCGGGCAGGCGAGCGGGAGAGCCCGATGCCTCTGTCAAAAGAGGCGCGGCGCCGAAGGAGCAACCGCCCCGGAAACTCTCAGGCCCACGGACCGCTCGGCTGCGTGACACTCTGGAAAGCGTCCCTCGCTTGTCGGCAAGGGGCCACCGAAGGGGAGGCGGCCCGTCCTTGTGATGGCCCCGCCGAAGCTCTCAGGTCACCCGACAGAGGGGGCAGTTATTGGGCAGTGCCGCGCGCGCTGCCGGACTGCCGTATTCTGCCGGGGATATTCTCAAGTGACCGACCACGATACCGAAGAACTCCTCGAAGATCTGCCGCTGGACGCGCTGCCGCTCGATGCGTGGCACCGCGCGCGGGGTGCGCGGATGGTGCCGTTTGCGGGCTACGACATGCCGATCCAGTACGACGGCATCGTCGCCGAACACAATTGGACACGCGAGAGCGCGGGCCTGTTCGACGTATCGCACATGGGCCAATTGCTGCTGTCCGGCCCCGATCTCGACGCGGCGGTCGAAGCGGTGCTGCCGATTGACCTCTCGACGCTCAAGCTTGGCCAGCAACGCTATTCGCTGCTGCTCGACGAAGACGGCGGGGTGCTCGATGACCTGATGGTCTCGCGCTGGCCGGATGCGCTTTACCTTGTCGTCAATGGTGCGACCAAGTGGGACGATCTCGGCACGCTGCGCGAGGCGCTGCCCGATGACATCACCATCAACCACCTCGATGACCGCGCGCTGCTGGCCTTGCAGGGCCCCAAGGCGGCCGAGGCTTTGGCGCGCCATGCGACCGGCGAATATCCCCTCTCGGCGCTGACCTTCATGAAGTTCGGCAAGTTCAATCTGGCCGGCCATGATGTCACCATCGCGCGGGCGGGCTATACCGGCGAGGACGGGTTCGAAATCTCGCTCCCCGCCGAGGCCGCAGCCGAAGTCGCCGACCTGCTCTGCGCCGAGCCCGAAGTGAAGCCCATTGGCCTTGGCGCGCGGGATTCGCTGCGGCTGGAGGCGGGCTTGCCGCTCTACGGCCACGACATGAGCCCCGAGACCTCGCCGATCGAAGCGGGCCTGATTTTCGGCATCAACAAGCGTCGCCGCGCGCATTCAGAGCAGGGGGGAGGCGGCTTCCCCGGCGCCGAGCGGATCATCCGCGAGATCAATGAAGGCACTTCGCGCAAGTGGATCGGCCTGACCATCGAAGGCCGCTTGCCGGCCCGCGAGGGCGCAGAGGTCTTCGCAGGGGCCGAGAAGGTCGGCACCGTCACCAGCGGCGGCTTCTCGCCCACGCTCGGCGCGCCCATCGCCATGGCCTATGTCGCCAGCACCCACGCCGCCACCGGCACTGCGCTCGAGATCGAAGTGCGGGGCAAGCGCCTCGCCGCCACCGTTTCGCCCACGCCTTTTGTCCCCCACAGCTACTACCGAGGGAGCTGACCCATGCGTTACTACACTGACGAACACGAATGGATCGATGTCGAGAATGACGTCGCAACCGTCGGCATCACCGACTATGCGCAGGGGCAATTGGGCGACATCGTCTTCGTTGAACTGCCCGAAGTCGGCGCGCTAATCGAGCAGGGCAAGGATGCCGCCGTGGTCGAGAGCGTCAAGGCAGCCTCCGACGTCTATGCCCCGATCACCGGCGAAGTCACAGAGACCAACGCCGCCCTCGAGGAAGACCCCTCGCTGGTCAATTCCGCACCCGAAGACGGCGGCTGGTTCTTCAAGATGACCATCGCCGATCCGGGCGAACTCGACGGGTTGATGGACGAAGACGGCTACAAGGCTTTCGTCGACAGCCTATGAGTGCTGCGCCGGCCCTCGCTGATATGCGTTTGATGGTTGCGACCCCGCTTTATGACGGGGCGCAAGCGGATTACCTGCGCAGCGTGGTCGGCCTGACGGGTGCGGCAGCGCGGGCGGGGGTGGGCTGTGCCTTCGCCTGGCTCAGCAACAATGCCGTGATCGACCGCGCGCGCAATGTGCTCGCCGCAGCCTTCCTGCAATCGGATGCGACGCACCTCGTGTTCATCGACGGCGATATCGGCTTTGTGCCGGAGGTTCTGCTCGATCTGGTGCAGCGCATGGCTGCCGATGATCGCCTCGCGGTGATCGGTGCGCCCTCTCCCAAGCGGCGGATCAACTGGAGCCTTGTGGCTTCGGCTGCGGCCAAGGGGCTGGCGGCGGGTAACCCGGGCGAGCTTGAACGCTTCTCGGGCCTGTTCGCGGTCGAACCGCTCGAGCCCAAGGGCGAATTCCGGCTCGATGCGCCGATCGAACTCCTGCGTGTCGGCACCGGGCTGATGGTGGTCCGCCGCGACGTGATCGAGGCGCTGTGCGCTGCGCATCCCGAACTGCGTTACGCTGCCGATCAGCTCGACCGTGAGAGCGGGCTGGCGGGCGACACGCTTACCGCGCTGTTCATGCCCCTGATCGATCCCGACAGCGGGCACCTGTTGTCCGATGATTACGCCTTCTGCCACCGCGTCCGCGCGGCAGGCTTCCGCATCTGGCTCGCGCCGTGGATGCGCACGTCGCACACCGGCCCGGCGCGCTTTGCCGGGGCGCTTGCCGATCTTGCGCACCTCAACGCTGCAACCCAACCCGCCTAACCTTCCACCTCCAGCCACGGATACCTCTCCCCATGCGCTATCTTCCTCTCACCGATAATGACCGGCAGGCGATGCTGGCGAAAATCGGCGCCGCCACAGTGGACGATCTGTTTGTCGACGTTCCCGAAGTCGCGCGGCTCGACGGCCCGATCCACGGCCTCCCCATGCACGCTGGCGAAATGGCGGTGGAACGCCACATGAAGAAACTGGCGGCGAAGAACCTGGTCGCGGGCGAAGTGCCGTTCTTCCTCGGCGCGGGCGCCTATCGCCATCATGTGCCGGCCAGCGTCGACACGATCATCCAGCGCGGCGAGTTCCTGACAGCCTACACGCCATATCAGCCCGAAATCGCGCAGGGCACGCTGCAGATGCTGTTCGAGTTCCAGACCCAGGTCGCGCGGCTTTATGGCTGCGCGGTCGCCAATGCCTCGCTCTATGATGGCTCGACCGCGTGCTGGGAGGCGGTCGCGATGGCGACCCGCGTGACCCGCCGCAAGCGCGCGGTGCTCTCGGGCGCGCTGCATCCCCATTACGCTCAGGTGGTGAAGACCATGGCGCACTTCACCGGCGACACCATCGCCGACGCGCTCCCTGCGATCACTGCCGAGCCTGATTTGGCCGGCCTGATGGCCCGGATCGACGAGGAGACCGCCTGCGTCGTGGTGCAATATCCCGACATCCTCGGCCGCATCAGCGACCTTGCTGCGGTGGCCGAAGCCGCGCATGCCAAGGGCGCCCTGCTGGTGGTGGTCAACACTGAACCCGTCGCCTTGGGTGCGATCAAGTCGCCCGGCGAGATGGGCGCTGACATCGTGGTGGGCGAGGGCCAGTCATTGGGTGTCGGCCTGCAGTTCGGCGGGCCCTTCCTCGGGCTGTTCGCGGTGCGCGATCCCAAGCATGTGCGCCAGATGCCCGGACGGCTATGCGGCGAGACCACCGACGCCGAAGGCAAGCGCGGCTTCGTGTTGACGCTTTCGACCCGCGAGCAGCATATCCGCCGCGAGAAGGCGACCAGCAACATCTGCACCAATTCCGGGCTGTGCGCGCTGGCCTTCACTGTCCACATGACGCTGCTGGGCGAGCGCGGCCTGCGCGAATTGGCGGCAGAGAACCACCGTCTCGCCTGCCTTGCTGCTGACCGGCTGGCGAAGGTGCCGGGCGTGAAAGTGCTCAACACCGCCTTCTTCAACGAGTTCACCCTGATGCTCGGCGGCAAGCCGGCGCGCGAAATCATCCGTGACCTTGCGGATCGCGGCGTGCTGGGCGGCGTGTCGCTGGGGCGGCTCTATCCCGGCGTCGATGCGCTCGAACATGCGCTGCTGGTCGCGGTGACCGAGACCACGACTGAGGACGATATCGAGGTGCTCGCCCGCGAGCTTGAAGCCAGCATCAAGGAGACCGTGTGATGAACGCCCCCAACCAGTCTGGCTGGAAGCCCGAGATGACGCTCGCTGCGGACGGGATGCACAACGGCCCCGCTACCACCACCGGCAACCGCGCGCTGATGCTCGAAGAACCGCTGCTGTTCGAGATCGGCCGCGCTGACGTGACCGGCGTCGATCTGCCGCCGGTCGATAGCGCCGCGCCGACGCGGCTGGCAGGCCTCGCACGCTCAGAAACGATCGGCCTCGTCGGTCTGACCGAGCCTGAAACGGTGCGCCACTACACCCGCCTCAGCCGCCAGAACTACGGGATCGACCTCGGATTCTTCCCGCTCGGCAGCTGCACCATGAAGCACAACCCGCGCCTCAACGAGAAGGTCGCGCGCCTGCCCGGTTTTGCCGACATTCACCCGCTCGCCCCGCAGAACGCGGTGCAGGGCGCACTCGAGGTGATCCACCAGCTTGGGCAATGGCTGTGCACGCTGACCGGTATGCCGGCGGTGGCAATGAGCCCCAAGGCCGGCGCGCATGGCGAGCTGTGCGGCATCCTCGCGATCCGCGCCGCGCATGAGGCCCGAGGCGACGCGCGCGAGGTGGTGCTGGTGCCCGAAAGCGCCCACGGTACCAACCCCGCGACCGCCGCCTTTGCCAACTATCGTGTCGAGGATATCCCCGCGACGCCTGAAGGCCGGGTCGATGTGGCGGCGCTCAAGGCGCGGCTCGGGCCGGATGTGGCGGCGGTGATGATCACCAATCCCAATACCTGCGGCTTGTTCGAGAAGGACTTCCGCGAGATCGCCGATGCGGTCCACGCGGTGGGCGGCTATGTCTATTGCGACGGGGCCAACTTCAACGCCATCGTCGGCAAGGTGCGCCCGGGCGACCTCGGCGTCGATGCGATGCACATCAATCTGCACAAGACCTTCTCGACCCCGCATGGCGGGGGCGGGCCGGGTTCGGGGCCGGTGGTGCTGTCGGAAGCCTTGGCACCCTATGCCCCACTGCCCTTCGTGCGGCAGGACGCAGGCGGCAGCTTCTACCTTGTCGAGGAAGAAAACCGCGAGGAGCGCGGGCCGACCTTCGGGCGCATGACCGCCTTCCACGGGCAGATGGGGATGTTCACCCGCGCGCTCACCTACATGCTCAGCCACGGGGCCGACGGGCTCAAGCAGGTGGCCGAGGATGCGGTGCTCAACGCCAATTACATCCTGCGCTCGATGGAGGACATCCTCCACGCGCCCTTCGCCGCCTCGGGCCCGTGCATGCACGAGGCGCTGTTTGGCGACAAGGACTTCACGCAAGGCCTGACGACGCTCGATGTCGCCAAGGGGCTGATCGACGAGGGTTATCACCCGATGACGGTCTATTTCCCGCTTGTGGTTCACGGCGCGATGCTGGTCGAGCCGACTGAGACCGAGAGCAAGGCGGCGATCGACCAGTTCATCACCGCTTTCCGCGCGGTGGTGGAACGCGCGCTGGCAGGCGACGAGGCGCTGAAGCAGGCACCCTATTACGCCCCGCGCCGGCGGCTCGATGAGACCGCGGCGGCGCGGAAGCCCAAGCTGGCGTTCGAGGGGTGAGTTACCGGTCGGAGGAAGGGACGACGTCGGCCTCTTCCTCCGGCTCGACCACCAGCCGGATCTGGCTGAGGTTGAGGATCGCGACATAGAACCCGATCACCGCCAGCGAGCTTGAACCCAGCATCGCGAAGGCCGCGCCCTTGGCCCCGTTCCAGTCGATTGCGGTCTCCAGCAGCACCAGCGCCAGCACTGTCGGCACCGCGCGCACGAGGAAGGCGACATGCGCCTTGCCGGCCGAGACCAGCAGCGATTCAAGGCTCGCGCCGACCAGTTCGACTGCTCCGGCGATGGCGAGGATCACCATCGCCCAGTAGAACACGCCAAACTCGTCGCCAGCGATCAGTTGAAGGCCCATCCGGCCGAACAATAGCGCGCTCACCACCGCGAGGACGCCGCCGACCGCCGCGATATTGGCCATGCGCCGCGCGATTTCGAGCGACTTGTCGCGCGAATGGACCAGTTCGGGCAGGATCGCTTTGCTGACAGTCTGCGCGAGGCTCACCAGCGCCTGTCCGAGCTGGCTCGCGACCCGGAAACCACCCGCCAGCGCCGCCCCGCCGAAGGTGCCGACCAGGAGGATCATCACCTGCTTGCCGGCAATCGAGAGGCTGCCCGAAAGGTTGGTCGAGACGACAAAGCGCCACGCATCCTTGTGGCGCGCCGGGATGGTCTTGAGGCTGACCGCGCTCCACGCCACCGGCTGCACCCGCATCGCCACCACCCACAGCGCAATGGCGACCGCGATTTCGGCGGCGGCATAGGCGATGATGAACCCGGTCACAGTCGGCATGAACACGAAGGCAAGGACAGAGCCCACCGCGCGGATCAGCGGCTGCACCGCATCGGCCCCGGCAGCGCGGGCATATTGGAAATGGAGCCGCAGAATGCCGGTCGGCGTGGTGCGGATCGCGGCCAAGCTGATCGCGCAATAGCCGAAGGTCAGCCACAGCAATTCGGGCGGCACATCGAGCCAGTAAGGCGCGCTCGCGATCGCCGCGCCCGCCAGCGCGATGCCGAGCGCGACCGAGACGAAATCGAGCGCGACGGCAAAGCCGGTCGCCTCGCGCGCCTTGTCCGGATCAACGCTCCCGCCGTCGCCGCTCGCGCCCCAGCGCACGATGAACTGCCAGGTCTGGAAATTGGCGAGGCCGGTGATCGCCTGCCCCAGCGCGACAATCAGCGCGAAATGGCCGAAGCCCACCGTACCCAATGCGCGGGTGGCGAGCGCGAGATAGACGAGGCTGAGCACGGCGTTTAAGCCGCGTCCGCCGAGCAGCCAGCCCATGTTGGAGAACAGCCGTTTCATGGCTTGGCCGACCCGCTCAGGCCGCAGCCCCCGTCCGGTCGCCTTCGCGCGCCTTGAGGATCTTCTCGGTCACAGTATAAGTGCGTTCATTATCGACATCGATCGCGAAATGCCCGTCCGACAGCACCACCGGCACCAGCTTGAAGCCGAAACGGCGCGAGATCTGCGCGAACAGCTTTTCCTTTGAGCCCCAGCCCATGCGGAAGCGCACGAGGTTGATCAGCCCGAACGCCTTGATGATGCGGCGCGGATATTTGATGAACTGCCCGCCTTCGCGCATGATCTCGGCGGCCTTCAAGGCCTGCGCGCTGCCGAGCCAGTAGGTGTTGCAGTTCGAATAGCCACCGTCGCGGAATTCGTAGAAGCGCTTCTGCCCGATCGGGTCAGCGGCCTGCACATCCTCGCGCCGCGCTAGCGCCGCCGCGCCGCCTGCGCCTTCCGCAAGACACTTGGCGATGAACTCGCCGTAGCCTTCGGGGGTGACGAGGCAATTGTCGGCGGTGGTGATCAGCAGCGGGAAGTCCGCGCCCTCGGCCCCGGCAAACACAGAATCGACGATGTTGAACGCGCCCTCGACCATCGTCAGGCGGCCTTGCGCGATCAGCTTGGTCACCGTGGGCAGGCGGGCGATTTCCCCCTTGTCATGCGCGACCACGCGGATTGCGCCGACAGCCTCGCAAGCGGCGACCTGCGCCACCACCCGCTCGATCATCGGCACGCCGTTGACCGGCACCACTGCCTTTTGTGAAACACCTGCACGTTCGGCGAGCGGATCGAGCACGCCCGAACGCTTGCCCGCCATCACCAGTGCGGTGGTCTTGATTGCGTTTACCATAGCGCGCGGCCCTTAGCCGGATTGGCGCGAAAAAGCCAAGCGCGGATGGTGAGCCTTGTGCAACAATCGCGGCGCAGCGAGCCGCCCCGCCGTCCTTGTGCTGGCTGCCTCACCCCATCGTCGGGATGACGAAGGCGTTCGATCCATCGCCGCCACCATCGGGCCAGCGCTGGGTGATCTTCTTGTTCTTGGTCCAGAACCGCAGGCCCTCGGTGCCATACTGGTCGATGTCGCCGAAGCCCGAACGCTTCCACCCGCCGAAGCTGTGATAGGCGACCGGCACCGGAATCGGCACGTTGATGCCGACCATGCCGACATTGACCCGTGCGGCAAATTCACGCGCGGCGTGGCCATTGCGGGTGAAGATCGCGACGCCGTTGCCATATTGGTGCTCGGACGGCAGGCGCACCGCTTCCTCGAAATCCTTGGCGCGCACGATTTGCAGCACGGGGCCGAAGATCTCTTCCTGATAGCTCGTCATCTGCGGGGTCACGTGGTCGATCAGCGTCGGGCCGACGAAGAAGCCCTTCTCGTGGCCCTGCAGGCTGAACCCGCGCCCGTCGACGACGATTTCCGCGCCTTCCTGTTCGGCGATGGTGATCCACTGTTCGATCCGCGCCTTGTGCTCGGGGGTGACCACCGGGCCGTAATCGGCGTCGGGATCGTTGGAGACGCCGATCCGCAGGCCCGCGATCGACTTCAATAGCTTTTCCTTGAGACGCTCGGCGGTCTCCTCGCCCACTGGCACCACCACCGGCAGCGCCATGCAGCGCTCGCCCGCCGAACCGAAGGCCGCGCCGGTCAGATCGGTGACGACCTGATCGAGATCGGCATCGGGCAGCACGATCCCGTGGTTCTTGGCCCCGCCGAACGCCTGCACGCGTTTGTTGTTCGCGGTGCCGCGCGCATAGATATACTGCGCGATGTCGGACGAGCCGACGAAACTGATCGCGGCGATATCGGGGTGATCGAGGATCGCGTCGACCATTACCTTGTCGCCGTGGACGACCTGCAGCAGGCCTTCGGGCGCGCCCGCTTCAAGGAACAGCTGCGCGAGCCGCACCGGCACGCTCGGATCACGTTCCGAGGGCTTGAGGATGAAGGCATTGCCCGCCGCGCAGGCCATGCCGAACATCCACATCGGGATCATCGCCGGGAAGTTGAACGGGGTGATGCCGACGCCGATGCCAAGCGGCTGGCGCACCGAAAAGACATCGATCCCCGGCCCCGCGCCGTGGGTATATTCGCCTTTCATGATCTGCGGCAGGCCGCAGGCATATTCGATCACTTCGAGCCCGCGCTGCACATCTCCTCGCGCGTCGGGAACGGTCTTGCCGTGCTCGGACGAGAGCATCTCGGCGAGGCTCTGCATATTGGCCTCGACCAGCTCCTTGAACGCGAACATCACCCGCGCGCGGCGCTGCGGGTTGGTTGCGGCCCAGGCCGGCTGGACGCGCTTGGCGGTCTCAACCGCGCGGGCGAGCAGGGCGGCATCGCCCAGCGCCACCTCGGCCTGCACTTCGCCGGTCGAAGGGTTCCAGATGGCGTGCTTGCGGGTGGGGGCGGGGCTGTCGCCGACGATGAAGTGGTCGATCTGACGCAGAGTCTGAGTCATGGGGGGAGGTCTCCTGTCTGGCCATCCCTTTGGCCTCCAAGGCCCGCCCATGCAAGGGTTCGGCTCCCCTCAAAAGTACTGGCGCGCAGCCTATGCGACAGGCCGATCTCAATCGAATATATCGAAGATCGATCCGCGCTTCTTGCGATAGTTCCCGTATTTGCCGCGCTCACCATACTCCCCGCGTTCGCCATACTCCCCGCGCTCTCCCGCTTCGCCGTATCCGCTATAGCCGGGCTGCGGCGGCTGCGGCGCCGATGGGCGCGGGGCGGGCGCGGGGCTGGCCTGCGCGGCGGCGTCCATCAGCTTTTCCAACTCCCCCCGGTCAAGCCACACACCGCGGCACGAGGGGCACATATCGAATTGTACGCCGTCGCGGTCGACGGTCTGCATGGCGCTGCTGTCATTCGGGCAAAGGAGCAGGGGCATGGGAGGTTCCGTTCTTGAGAAGCTGTTCCTGACCCCTATCGCAGGTTTCAGGCGATTATGAGGCGCTGCCTGGTGCAGCGGTTGTGGCGCTCAGTTGCCCGAAGGGATCAGCGTTATCGCGGTCTGCCGCCCGTCGATATAGCGCACGCTCTTGCCGTCGAAGAAGGCGTCCTCCTCGGTGCGGAAATCGACCTTCTGCCCGCCCCATTCGGGCACGGCGGCGAAGGAGGTGAGCTCGATCGACCAGGCGGTGTTGGCGCGGATCGGGCCGCTCCCGCGCGGATCGGGGTTCTGGTTGTCCCAGAACCCGATCGCCGGGCCTGCGCCATGGCCGTGGTGGCCGATCGGGTGGGTGTAGATCGAGGGATCGAGCCCCGCCGCAATCGCATCGGCGCGCGCTTGCGCCAGCGCCTCGTTACCGCTGCGGCCCACCTTGAAGGCGCGGGTGAGAAAATCCTGCACCCGGTTGCTGTTCGCCAGCCCCTGAGCGAGGCCAGCAGGTACGGCCGTCTCGCCGGGCTTCAGCACATAGGCGAGGTGCTGGGTATCGGTGTTGAGCCTGAGATAGGTGATCCCGAAATCGGTCCACAGCAGATCGCCCGGCTGGATCACCGCATCGCCCTCGATCATACCCTTGGCGCCCTGCCGCTGGATCGCGACCGAGGGGTGGAACCACGGGTCAAGGCCGAGCGCCAGCAGCCGATCACGATACCACCATTGCACCTGTTCCGCCGTGGTGACGCCCGGGATGATCACCTTCCTCGAAAACGCCTCGGCAATCACCGCGTGGGCGATGCGCACCACGCTCGGGTAGATGGCCATTTCTGACGGCGTTCGGGTTTCGAGCCAGCGGATCGCCAGCCCCTCGCCGCTCACCACGCGTTCGTGCAGCGCGGGGGGCAGGGCGGACATGAAGCGATCATACTGGCTCAGCGTCATCCCGTCGGCGAATTGATACAGATCGGAGGAATTGATCGCGATTTTTGCCGGATCGCGCGCGGCGATCAGCTCGGCCACCGCCTGCCACTGGTCGGGCTGCTTGGCCGGATACCACACGGGCGCGAACAGCCCGCCAAGCCCGTAGCGGCTGACGGTGAGGCGCTCGACCGGCTTGCCCTCGCCCGGATCGTGGAAGATCAGGATCGTGCGACGGCGCGCGTGCATGTTCTCGGCATCGAGCATGGTGGCGACCACCGGTTCTTCAAAATATTCGCGCGCCACCAGCAGCCACAGGTCGATCCCCTCGGCGCGCATGATCGCCGGGATGATCGTGTCGAGCCGCTCGGCCAGAATGCGGTTTTCGAGTGCGGCCCGTTCGCGCGGGGCGAGGATCGCGGGGAGCGCCGGGGCGGCCGCTTCGGTTTCGCTCGTGGTAATCGGCGTGTTCGCCTGCACCGGCGCGCCCGCCAGCGCCCCTGCCGCCATCAGCGCCGCGCTCGCCCAAGCTGTGACCTTGCCCTGCATCCCTTGCCCCCATTGGCCGCCTGCCCCGGCATGCCGTCATGCCACCATGAAGCGCCGCCGCGCGCTGCGCAAGCTTGCGCCCGCGCCCGCGCTGGCCCACCTTGTCTGCCATGACCCGCCCCCCCCGCTCTCCCGGCCCGGCCCGCATTAGGCTCGCCAGCTACAATATCCGCAAGGGCGTCGGCACCGATCGCGTGCGCAACCCGCTGCGCATCCTCAAGGTGCTGCAGGAGGTGGATGCCGACATTATTGCGCTGCAGGAGGCCGACCGCCGCTTCGGCACGCGCGCCTCGGTGCTGCCGCAAGTGCTGCTCGATCATCACAGCGAGTACGAGGCCGTTCCGCTCGATGTGCAGGCCGATTCGATGGGCTGGCATGGCAATGCGATCCTTGTGCGCAAGGGGATGCAGGTGCTGCAGCACGACATCATCCATATCCCCTGCCTCGAACCGCGCGGGGTGGTGACCGCGACCATCGCAACCCCGGCGGGGGCGCTGACGGTGTTCGGAATGCACCTCGATCTGTCGGGCCTGTGGCGGGTGCGGCAGGCGCGGGCGATTGCTGGTCTTGCCGAGACCGCGCGCGCCGCGGGGCCGACGGTGCTTATGGGCGATTGCAATGAATGGCGCGCCGCCGCAGGGTGCTTCCGCGAGTTTGGCCGCCGCTTCACGATCCTCGATTGCGGACCGAGTTTTCACAGCCGCCGGCCGTTGGGGCGGCTTGACCGGATCATGCATTGCGAGCGCCTGCAGTTGGGCGATTGCGGTGTCCACCACACCCCGCTCGCCGCGACCGCATCCGATCACCTGCCGGTCTGGGCCGAACTGGCCTTCAAGCTGGACACACCACGAAGCAGTTGACGGCCCCGCGCCAATCGTGGCAAGCGGCGCCCCGCGCACGACGCGGGTGTAGCTCAATGGTAGAGCAGAAGCTTCCCAAGCTTACGACGAGGGTTCGAGTCCCTTCACCCGCTCCACAATCCTGAAATAACCTCAGAAAACCGCTATTCCGGAGGCGGTAATGCGTTCACCTTCACCCATAGCTTCTCACACGGCTTCTCACAGGCCGGGCGAGGGAAGCAACATGCCGAACGCGTTCGGCCTGCTGGTGCGCTGACATGGGCCAGCACAGCTATCTCGTGCGCCGCGGAGCCCGATACCACTTTCGGCGGAGACTGTCCGTCGGCAGAACATTTGGCGCAGCCAGCGCAAAGGTGATCGCGGCAAGCGCCGGTGAAATCCACCCTCGCACCCGCATTAGGCCCGCGCGCTCCAACCCGTCCACAGCAGGCCCGCATAGAAGATTTCGATGTCACGAAACCCTGCCTCGGCAAGCAGTTGGGCTTCTCTCTCCCGCGATATCATCGGAACGAATTGACGGATACCTTCGCACGCCCGCGCCACATCTTCGAGCGGTGCGCCGGAATCCAGCGCGAACCGCGCATAGCGATCCAGTTTGTGCGCGAACTGCGGATCGGATCTGTCGAGGCAATGATCGACGACAACGAAAGGCGCTCCCGGATGCAAGCGGCTGCGGATGGCCTGCAAGGTCGCAAGCTTGGCCCCGTCGTCCGGGATCATGTGAAGCGTCAGCAAGCAGGTCGCGGCGTCAAACGGCCCCGGCGGCGCGGCGTCGATCAATCCTTCGACAAGATCGCAGCGGTCACTGAATTCACCCAGCGTCCGGCGAGCTACTGCCAGCATTTCGGATGACGGATCGACGCCAGTGAAACGCCAACCGGGCTGCGCTTGCGCAAAGTGCCGAAGCTCGATCCCGCCGCCTGCGCCAACCACAAGGATGTTCGCCTCATCGGGTGCGCCCTCGGCGACGAGCAGCGCGCTCATGCGCAGCATATCATGGTGCCCGGGAACGAACCGCTTGGGCCCGTCGACATAACGCGCGGCGAAATCGGGGTCGGCGAAGGGGTCTTCGGTCACCGCAAGTCGGCTTTGGGATTGAGCGGCGTGTCGATCACTAACACCAGCCGCTTTTCGCCCATGTCGCCGGCTGGCGGGGATCGGTGGAAGCACGGCCGGTGGTCGGCGTCGTAGGTCCGACCCTTGAACAGGCCGACCCAACCCGTGGGAACGCGCTCGAGGCAGCAATCGCTTCGATCATTTTCATCGGCGTGCGGCGCGATGTCGGTTCCGGGACCTGCATAGGTCGTTATCAGCCGGACATCGGTGTAATCGGCGTGAACCTTGCGGCAGGCATTGCTGTCGGTGCGCTCGATCCGAACCCGCACCGCGCTGACGTTCATGATCTGTGCGAACCGGCGAGCAAGTGCTTCGACATCGACCACCAGATCACCCGGCAAATCGGCGAAGGCCTCGCGCACACCTCCGGGTTCGCCCTCGTAACGCCGCATGTGCGGTTCGAGCGCCAGCATCTCGGCAAGCGTCGCGTCCGAGAGCGGCGGATCGCGCGGTTCAAGGTGGAGCGGGCAGTCGCGGTCATGGATCTGCGCCCATTGATCCATGAGCAGTGTTTCTGCCGCGATCATTCCGCAGGCTCCAGCGCGGTTTGGGCTTCGCCCCAGGCGGGGAAGGGATCGTTCAGGCTTTCCCACTTTTCGGGGGTGAATGCGTCGGACGGCACAAGGCACGTATCGAGCGCCTTGGTTATCGCCGCCTTGTCGAGCCCGATGCCGATAAACACCAGCTCCTGCCGCCGGTCGCCCCAGACCGGGTCCCAGTGACGGATCACGAATTCCTCGAAACTGCCATCGTCCGGCCAGCGGTTTTTGGGCACGGCGGCCCACCACCGGCCCATGCGGCTGACGGTTTTCTGGTGCCCGGCAATCGCCAGCTCGCCCAGAAACTCGCTGCGGGTCGCGAGCCAGAAGTGGCCCTTGGCGCGGATCACCTTGTCGAGCGCGTCGCCGGTCAGGAAGCGGTAGAACATTGCCGGGTGGAACGGGCGGCGGGCGCGATAGACGAAGCTCTCGACCCCGTATTCCTCGCTTTCAGGGCGGTGGCTGGCGTAGTCGTAGAGTTCTTTCATCCACAGCGGGTGCTGCTCGGAGCGTTCCTCGTCATAGAGCCCGGTGCCCATGATGGTGTCGAGCGCGACCTTGCCGAAATCGGCGTCGATGATCCGCGCATCGGCGTTCAATGAGGCGACCACCTGCTTGACCGTGGCGAGCTGTTCGGCGCTGACCGCGCTCGCCTTGTTGACGATCACCACATCGGCGAATTCGATCTGTTCGACGAGCAGGCTGACAAGGCTGCGATCATCGCCTTCGCCCGCTGTCTCCCCACGCGCCGAGAGAAGATCGGTGCTCGAATAATCGGCCAGCAGGTTGAGCGCATCGACCACGGTCACCATGGTGTCGAGCCGCGCGACATCGCCGAGGCACTCGTCTTCTTCGTCGCGGAACGAGAACGTCGCGGCGACCGGCAGGGGTTCGGAAATCCCGGTGCTTTCGATCACGAGGTAGTCGAAGCGGCCTTCTTCGGCCAGTTTGCGGACTTCCTTCAGCAGATCATCGCGCAGGGTGCAGCAGATGCAGCCATTGGTCATCTCGACCAGCGTTTCCTCCGCGCGGCTCAATGCCGCCTCTCCGCCACGCACCAGATCGGCGTCGATGTTCACCTCGGACATGTCGTTGACGATCACCGCCACCCGCTTGCCCTCTCGGTTGGCGAGGATGTGGTTGAGCAGCGTGGTCTTGCCCGCGCCGAGAAAGCCGGAAAGTACGGTTACGGGGAGACGAGGATCAGGTGTGGCATTCATGCAGGGGATCCTTGTGAGCGGGACTTATCTGGGTGCGCCTTGATATTAAGTAATGTTGTATCATCACGCAATAGGCAGGGCTGTGGTTTGAAACGGGTATGCCGTCACGCAGGGCTGAGACGCCGATGGGTGTTGCCCGGCGAGATTATCTATATATGATAAAATATAGATTCGGCGGCAGTTCGGGGGACTTCTTGCGCAACATTTTTCAGATTGGTCTGTCCGGCAGCGCCGCGTTTCTCCTGTCGGCACCGGCCTTGGCCGACGCGGCTTCCGCGGAGAGCGAGGCCAGCGAACCCATCATCGTCACCGCGCGGCAGCGTCCGGAAGATGCGCAGGACGTGCCCGCTGCGCTTTCGGTGGTGGACGCGCGCTGGCTGGAGCAGTCCTACACGCTCAACACCCGTGACCTCACCGCGCTGGTGCCCGCGCTGAACTATTCCTCGGCCAATCCGCGCAACACGGCCTTCACCATCCGCGGGCTGGGATCGAGCGTCGTCGCGGTCAGCCAGGCCAATGACGGGCTCGAGCCGGGGGTAGGCTACTATGTCGACGGGGTCTATCACGCGCGCCCCGCTACGGCCGCCTTCGACTATTCCGATATCGAGCGGATCGAGGTGCTGCGCGGACCGCAGGGCACGCTGTTCGGCAAGAACACTACTGCGGGCGCGATCAACATCATCTCTGCCGCGCCGAGCTTCACGCGCAGCGTCAATGGCGAACTCAGCGGGGGCGAGCGCCGCTTTGCGCAAGGGCGGTTCTCCGCCACTGGTCCCTTGGCGGGAGAGACGCTCGCCTACCGCCTGTCGGGCACCTTCACCCGGCGCGACGGGGTGCTGCGCAACGTCACCAATGGCCGCGACCAGAACACGCTCGGCGCACAGGCGGTGCGCGGGCAGGTGCTATGGCAGCCTTCGTCCACCTTCCGGCTTCGGCTGATCGCGGACTTCTCCAATTTCGACAGCGAGTGCTGCACGCAGGTCTATTTGCGCGTCGGCACCAGCCTGCGCCCGGCGGCTCGACAGTTTCCGGCGTTGGCGGCAGCGGCGGGCTATACCCCGGCGAGCACCAATCCCTATGACCGCCTGACCGACATCGATGCGCCGCTTGCCGTTGAAACCAGCGAGGGCGGCATCGCGGGAACAGCGGACTGGGACATCGGCCCGGCCACGCTGACCTCGATCACCGCATGGCGCTTCTGGAACTGGGACGCGGCGAATGACCGGGACTATACAGGTCTCCCGATCCAGCTGATCCAGCGCATCCCCTCTCGGCAGGACCAGCTCAGTCAGGAAGTGCGGATCGCGTCCGATGGCGAGGCCGATGTCAGCTATGTCGCGGGGCTCTACTTCTTCCGTCAAGTGCTCACCGGATCGCCCAATTCGGTCTTCGGGCCCTACGGCGCGCCGTGGCTGATCGGAGCGACGACTGGCGCGAGCGCCACACCGGTGCCGGCGAACCTGCTCGACGGTTACGGCCAGACCGGCGAGACGCGCTTTGCGGTCAATAGCTATGCCGCCTTTGCCGAGGCGAACTGGCGGATCGCGGCGCGCGTCAGGCTGACCGGAGGCCTGCGCTACACTTACGAGAGCAAGTTGGGCGACTACAGCACACAGGTGTCCGGCGGTCCGGCCACCACGAGCCCTGCACTCATCAACGCGCGGCTGGGCGTGCTGCGGCCGCAGACCTATGCCGCGCGCGACCGGGAGGGCAGCCTCTCGGGCCGCGCGAATATCGCGTGGCAGCCGACCAATGCCATATTGCTCTATGCGAGCTTCGCGCGCGGGTTCAAATCGGGCGGGATCAACATGTCGGGCCTGCCCCTCGATGCGAACAACCAGCCCGCGTTGGCGACGGCGGTGGTGGAGCCGGAACGCAACACGACCTGGGAGGCGGGGGTCAAGTCGACCCTGTGGGACGATCGCCTCACGCTTAACCTCGCCGCCTATCACACCACGGTCAGCGATTTTCAGGCGACGGTGGTGGATTCGAGCCAGACCGTGGCCCTGCGCGGCTATCTTTCGAACATCCCCGAGGTGCGCGTGCAAGGCATCGAGGCCGATGCTGCGCTGCGCCTAGGGCGCCTGACGCTGATCGGCGCGCTCGCCTATGGTGATGGCACCTATACTGACTATCCGGCAGGGCCCTGTCCGCTTGAACTGCAGACTGCCGCGACAGCGGCATGCGATCTCACTGGTCAGCGATTGGCGGGCCTGCCGCGCTGGTCCGAAACGCTGAGCGCCGATTATACGCTGCCAGTGGCGGGCGGCGTGCTTTTCCTCCATGCCGAAAGCAACTGGCGCAGCGGCTATTCCGGCGATCCGAGCCTGTCGCGGTTCACCTTTGTCGAGGGTTACAACCTCACCAATGCCAGCCTTGGCTACCGGCAGGAGAATGCCGACGGGGAAGGCTGGGAGATCGCCGTCTTCGCGCGCAATCTGCTCGATGCAGATTATATCCAGAATGTGACCATTCAGGCGGGCAATTCAGGGCTAATCCTCGGTACGCCCAGCGATCTGCGCACTGTGGGGGTGACCTTCAGACTGCGGCAGTAGGATCGTCTGACGCGGGTTCCTTGCTGCGTTTTGCGGGACGCGGTGCGGCGAGCAGGTGCCCGGCGATGGCTGCGAACCCGGCGCCGCTGGCCTGTTCCGCATCGCTCTGGAGCTGGCGATACCGGCCCAGAACCTCCTCCCCCAGCGCCGTCAGGTGTGCGCCCGCCTTCTGGTTGCCCGGCGTGGTCGCGACCAGCGGCCCCTGCCAGCAGCGGTTCATGGCATCGACGAGCAGCCAGGTGCGGCGGTAGCTCATCCCCATCGCCCGACCGGCCGCCGAGATCGAGCGGTGTTCGGCGATGGCGTCGAGCAGGTCGGCCTTGCCCGGACCCATGGCGATCTCGTCGCCGCACATGATCTGGATCTTGAACTTGAGGGGTGTGGGCGGCGTCATGGCAAGATGTTACCCCTGCAACGCCTGCCGTCCAACAGCGATTGCACATGTGCGGCCAGAGCTTCCCAACGGCGTGACAAGCGGACCGTGGAAGGCTATGGCGCAACCCAAATGACCCGCCTGCGCGCCCTGATCCGTGACCATGCCCGGCTGACGCTGGTGCTGCTGGCGCTTGCGCTGGCGGTGAAGGCTGTGGTGCCGGCGGGGTTCATGCTGTCGGCGGGCGGTGACCGGTTTCTGACGGTGACGATCTGCTCCGATGCAAGCGGAACGCCCAAGCAGATGCAGATCGCCCTTCCGGGCAAGCAGGATGCCGGCGGCGATCATTCCGATGCGGCTGCCAAGGCGACACATTGCGCTTTCTCGGGCCTCGGCCATTCCGCGCTCGGCGGGGCCGATCCGCTGTTGCTGGCGACTGCGCTGGCCTTCATCCTGCTGATCGGGATTGCCCCGCTCCCGGCGCTGCCTCGGCGCGACCTTCCCTTCCTGCGCCCCCAATTGCGCGGGCCTCCTCTCTCCGCCTGACACGCTGAACCCTTCGTGTCGGTAAGCCCGGCCATGCGCTCCATTGCGGGCGCGGCGGGCTGTCGGAGCTGCTTTTCATGTATGCCATTCATAGCTGCCCAACTGGGCAGCCAGACGCGGGCCATCCCGCGCGGCTCGCCGAGCAAGGCGGGCTGATCCTGCAATTGCAGGAGAACCGTTCGCACCTGTCGCAGGATGCGCGCGTTACCTTTACCGTGCTCATCGCCGTGTTCATGGCGATGGCGGTCCTGCCTGCACTCCGGGGCCAGTGGCTGGTGCCCGCCTACGCCATCGGTGCCATGGCGCTATTGGTCGGCGTGCTTGATTGGCACCGCCGCACCCGGCCTGCCGCCGAATGGCTGGCGCTCGATGACGGACGGCTGCTGTGGCGCAGCCTTGCCCACGAAACGGTCGAATGGCCGCTCGCTGCCACGCGCCTTGTCGTCGACGATGCGGTGCCCGCACGGCTTCGACTGTTCCTCGAACACCGCGCCCGCCGCATCGAGATCGCCACCTGCCTCGGCCTCGAGGAACGCCGCGAGGTTGCCGATCTCATCACCCGCGAAATCGCCGCAGCCCGCCAGGACGGCTCGTCTTTGTCCTTATAATTTTTTGGAGACCGCACCATGATCCGTAAACTCATTGCCGCCGCTGCCCTGAGCAGCATTGTCATTCTTGCAGGCTGCCAGGCCTCGCCCGAGGCCAACGCGCCCGCCGCTGCCGAAACCGCCGCCAGCAGCATCGCTCTGACCGACCCCTGGTCGCGCGAGACCGCCGAGGGCCAGAACGCGGGCGGCGCCTTCATGACCATCGCTAACACCGGCACCGCCGCCGACCGCCTGACCGGCGGCAGCACCCCGGTGGCCGCGCGCGTCGAGATCCACACCATGACAATGGAGAACGACGTCATGCGGATGCGCCAGCTTGAGGACGGGCTGGAAATCCCGGCTGGCGGCGAGGTGACGCTCAAGCCCGGCAGCTTCCACGTGATGCTGATGGACCTCAAGCAGCCATTGAAGGCGGGCGACAAGGTGCCGCTGACGCTCACTTTCAAAGGTGCGGGCACCGTGGAGACCGAGCTCGAAGTGCGGGCCGCGGGCACCATGGCCCCCGGCATGACGCATGGTGAGGAGGACAAGCCCCATGGCTGATCCTTTCCCCGAACTGGAGGACGAGCCCTCGCCCGAGCGCCGCGCGGAAGGGCTCAAGACCCTGCGCCTCGCCCTGTGGGGCGCGGTGGCGCTGGTGGTTGGCATCGGCCTTGTGGCCATGTTCGCCCCCGACCGCTCACCCCCCTCGGCGGGTGCCGCGGCATATTCGGACAGCATCGGCGGGCCATTCTCGCTGACCGCGCCGGACGGCTCGCGGGTGACCGATCAGACGCTGAAGGGCACACCCTTCGCGATCTTCTTCGGCTTCACCCGCTGCCCGGACGTCTGCCCGACCACGCTGTCGCGCATGGCGCAGCTGAGGAAGCAGCTTGGGCCGGACGGCGACAAGTTCCGGATCGTCTTTGTATCGGTCGATCCCGGCTACGACACTCCGCAAGACATAGGCCGCTATGTCGAACTGTTCGGCACCCCGATCCTCGGGCTGACTGGCACCGACAAAGAAGTCGATGCGGCGGTCAAGGCCTACCGCGCCTTCTATCAGAAGGTCCCGACCAAGGGCGGGGACTACACCATCGACCACACCGCCAGTGTCTACCTGATGGACGCTTCCGGCCGCCTGCAGTCGATCATCGCCTATGACGAAACCAACCCCAGTGCCCTCGCCAAGCTCAAGCGGCTGGTGGGCTAACCTCTTCCAACAAAAGGACAGAATGACAATGAGCCGCCTTTCTATCGCCGCGCTGCTTGCGGCCACATCTCTCACCACCCCTGCCCTCGCGCAGGAGGCAGCGCCCACAACCGGGGGCTGGACTCCGAACAATAGCACCGTCACCGGCGAGCGTGACAGCTACGCCGCCGACGAGGCCAGCGTCACCCGCACCCCCGTCCCGCTGATCGAGGTTCCGCAATCGATCCAGGTCATCACCAGCGAGCTGATCAAGGACCAGGAGCTGGTCACGCTCGACGAGGCGCTGCGTAACGTCTCGGGCGTGGTGCCCTCGCTGCCGTCCGAGATCGTGCTGGTGAACCCGATCGTGCGCGGGTTCGAGGCGGAGATTTTCACCGACGGGTTGATCGGCTACGGCGATACCGCCGTGATCGATCCGGGCAGCCTGTGGAATGTCGAGCGGATCGAAGTCGCCAAGGGGCCGACCTCGACCCTGTTCGGCGGCGGGATCGGCTCGCCGGTGGGCGGGCTGATCAACCTCGTCTCCAAGACCGCCAACGGAAAGACCTTCCTCGATGGTCGGTTGCGCGCAGGCAGCTTCGAGACCTACTCAATCGCGGCAGACGCAGGCGCGGCAATCACCGACAGCCTCTCGGCCCGCGTGGTCGCCGAATACCAGTCGTCCGAAGACAATATCGATGTCGTGGAGATCGAGCGGCTGCTGATCGCGCCCTCGGTGCGCTTCGCCCCATCCGAGAACACCGAGATTGTCGGACGCTTCACCTATACCCGCATCGCCCAGCTGGAATATGCGGGCCTACCGGCGATCTTCGTCGATGATCCGCGCGTCGATCCCGAGCGCTTCACCGGCGCCACCAATGCGCCGGATACCGAGGTCGAGAACCTCACCGTCCAGCTCGAATGGACCCAGCGCTTGGGCGAAGGTCTGACCTTCAACCTGCGCGGGCGTCGCTATGAGAACGACTTCAGCGAATTCGCCTCCTCGCCCTTCCTCGCCTTCTTCCCCTGCGGCGCGGCCTCGGGCCTCAACGCCACGTCCTGCCCGCAAATCCGTGCGCAACTGCCCGCCACCATCGACGAATGGACGGTCGATGGCTCGCTCACCGCCGAGTTCACGACCGGCGCCATCGAGCACGTGGTGCTCGGCGGGGTGCAGTGGGACCGGGCCGATTACGACGCGGCGATCGGCTTCGATCTCTTCAATGTCGAAGCCTTCGACTATGCCGATCCGACAGCGGATTTCGACTTCTTCCCGATCCCCGCGCTCTCTGGCTTCAACACCAACCGCTACGAGACGCTGGCGGCCTATGTGCAGGACCAGCTGACCATCGCGGACCGCCTGCACGTGCTGGCCTCGCTGCGCTATTCGCGGCTGGGGCTGACCGAATTCGTCGGCGGCACCAATGATGAAGTCTATCACGAATGGGACCCGCGCCTCGGCGTCACCTTCGATGTGACCGATGGGGTCAGCCTGTTTGCCGGCTATGCCACCGGATCGCGCCTGTCGATCTTCTTCAATGGCACTGCCAGCCCGGTGCCCGAACGGTCGGAAAGCTGGGAAGGCGGGGTCAAGTTCGCGCTGGCGGACACCGGGCTTTCGGGCACCATCGCCGCCTTCCGGCTTGATCGGACCAATGTGCCCACGCCCGATCCGGGCACCTTCTTCACCTCGATCCAGACCGGCGCGCAGCGCAGCGAGGGGATCGAGGCGGATGTCATCTATGAACCCACGCCCGCCTTCTCCTTGCTGGCGAGCTATGGCTACACCGATGCGCGCGTCACAGCCGATACGGTGATCCCGGTCGACAGCCGCCTGCCGCGCGTGTCCGATCATCGCGGGCGGATCGCCGCGCGCTACCGCTTCCTTGATGGCGGCGTGAAGGGGCTGGAACTGGGCGCGGGTGTGACGGCAGCCAGCGACAGCGTGATCGCACTGCCCAATGGCGCGGAGGTCGATGGCTATATCGTCGCCGATGCCCAGGCGAGCTACACCATCGGCGGCATCCGTGTCGGCCTCAGGGTCGATAACCTGTTCGGCGCGGATTACTTCGTGCCCTACCAGTATTTCGCACAGGACGTGGTGCGCCCGGGCAACCCGCGCTCGGCCTTCGTCACGCTCGGCTTCGGATTTTGAGAGGAGAAACGACAATGACCCTTGATAGACGCGCCCTCTTGGGCGGCATGACGGGGGCGGCGCTGCTCGCCCCCTATCTCGCGCTCGGAAAAGCGATGGCGCAAACGGCGGGAGGGCACGCGAACCACACTCCCGCTGCAGGTTCGCCAAGCCTCGAAGAACAGCAGGCGATGGCCGCGCACCAGAAGTCGATGGAGGACCTGTTCGGCGAGAATCTGTTCAGGAACGAACAGATCGCGATGCTGCTCTACCCAGGCTTCACCGCGCTTGATCTGGTCGGCCCGCATTACTTCTTCGCCTGCCTGTTCGGCGCGAAGGTGCATCTGGTGACGACGCAGCCCGATCTGGCTCCGGTCGCTTCCGACCTCGGCCTCGCCATTTCGCCAACGGTCACGCTGGAGAACACGCCCGCCGATCTCGACGTGCTGTTCTTCCCGGGCGGCACCAACGGCACGATGGATGTGATGCGAAGCGAACGCACGATGGCCTGGGTGAGGGACCGCGCCTCGCGCGCCAAGCATATCACCAGCGTGTGCACCGGCTCGATGATCCTGGGCAAGGCAGGCCTGCTCAAGGGCAAGCGCGCAACTTCGCATTGGGCGACCTTCCCGGTGCTGGAGGATTTCGGCGCGATTCCGACCGACGAGCGGGTGGTCAAGGACGGCAACATCCTGACCGGCGCAGGCGTTTCGGCCGGGCTCGACTTCGCCATTGCCCTGACCGAGCAACTGCGCGGCCGCGAATATGCCGAGGCGCTGGTGCTACAGGCGGAATACGCGCCCGAACCGCCGATTGTGGCTGGCTCGATGGCCACCGCATCACCGCCGGTCGGAAACATGATGGGCCAAATGTTCGCGCCCGTGGCCGACCAGTTTCGGGCGCTGGCGAAGAGCTAGCTATCCGCCTGATTGGGCCGGGCTGCGATCAATCCGCCCGGCCCATTCGACGAGGCGGGAAGTCGCCACTCAGGTCTCCACCAAGGTGCGGTCATAAGGGGGAGCCTGGCGCGATCCCGAAAGTGGCGGGGCGGCTGCTGGCGAAACCAGGCATTCAAGCTCGCGACCGGGAGCGACCGGGTCTGGGTCGATAGATTGCGCAGCTTAGTGACCGCAATTGGGGAAACCGAGCCGGTGCGGTGCGGAGCAGTGAATACACCGCCGGTTCGGCTTTGCCGGCTGTCTGAAACAAATACAAATCCGATGTTCAGCCGCGTTTGTGTGCAGGTTCGTGGTTCCTGAATGCGTTCCAAAAAAGCGGTTTGAATGCAGCAGAGAGCCCGTCGATGCCCACGCTTTGAGCTCGAAGATAGCAATCCCATTGCAGCGCGCCGGGATCATTTTTCAATGATGGCTATTTGGTCCCCAATCGCGAACAAAACGTATCCGCACTAACGAGAAATGTTGCCGATCTGCACGGAAAATTGGTCGCTCGAATGCCGCTCTTATGCGCGAAATCCCCCCGGATTCAAAGCCATGACAGGATAGGCGATGCGTCGTAAAAGCTGGATCGCCTGACGCAGTTTGAAACCGGCTTGACCGGCACACCGTACGCGGCAGGGCGGCACGCTACTGTAATGAAATTAAAAAAGAATACATCTGAACGTGCGTATGGCAGCTTCTCAATCAAATCCGACTGACCAATCGGATCAGATAAACTGATCGCTATGCCGCTGAAAAAACGATACATTTTTCAGACTTCAATCATTCGAATCTGATTGGAAGGCCGCGAGTTCAAATCTGTCCCACACTGTCCCACGTTTTCCACAGGCATCCGGCTCATGCTGGGGCTCATCTGGGGGCCTCCGAAAGCCGTGGTATAAAAATTAATACTATCTATCAGGATATTGTGTCGACGATTGGCTTCCCTTCACTCCCTGATCCGCTTCGGCTTGGCGATGGATTGCGCTTTGATGTCCTTCTGGTGGAACGGCAGGCGGTGCCATTGCTTGGCCGCATAGGCGCGGGTCTGGTCGGCGACGTGGGGCGAGGCCGGATCGGTTGACTGCGAATAGCTCAGGATCGCATCGGCCACCGGGCCTTTCTCGTCGAAGCCGACGATCTGGATATAGCTGGTGCCGTGGCGCGGCACGAGCCGGCCGTTGGCGGCGCGCTCGGATTCCTGCATGTTGAGCACCCCGAGGCCGCCCGGGCCGCCGTGGATCGGGATGATGGTGTTGCCGGTAATCACCTGCTGCTCCGCGCCCCATGCTGCATCGAGCGCTAGACCCTGCTCCTCCATTGCTGTAACCGTAGCGGCGAGAGCCTCGAGCAGTTTTTTTCCCGCTTCGCCCTCGGTCGCAAGGTCGCGCGGGGTGGTGACGGGGTTCTCGGGATCGAACGGCACCGCCCAGAGTCCCTTGATCCTCTCGGCTTGCGGCCAGAAGGCACGGAACAGGCGCGCGCCGCGGCTATTGGCCTCGAACCGTCCGTCCCACTTGGCGAGAGCCGCGCAGCCGCGCGCTGCGGCGCCTTCGGCCCCTGAACACAGCGCCAGCAATTCGGGCAGCGCGAGATCGGCGGCATGGCTATTGTTGGCAAAGGCGAAGGCCTGCGCCCGGGTGTGATCGATCTTGCCCGCCGCCAGCAGCGCGGTGGTTTCGGTGAAGTTCGACCGGGTGCGCAAGCTCCGCGCGGTAGCATAGTCCCCGAGGATCGGTGACAGCGCGCGGTGCGGGATCGCCGGGTTGCTGATCCAGTAGCTGTCGTTCGAATTGGTGAGCCAGGTCTTCACCTGCGTCGCGGCCTGATCGCTTGCGGGCATCAGGCCGGGGGCCGCCGTGCCTCGGTCAAGGTCCCAGTCGCAGGCCGATTTGCTGCCGTCGAGCAGGATCGCGAATTCGGCAAACAGCCCCGCGATCGGGGTCGCGCAGGTCTTGGCTTTCTCGGCCGAGACATTGGGCACTGCGGTGACATCGGCGTGGAGTGCGTCGCCAAACCGGTCGGCGGCAATGGTGTTGACCCAGGGGATGCCGAGCGTCTCGGTCACCGCTGCCTTGATCTCGCCGACGTTTTTCGCCTCGCCGATGCGTAGCCACGCCTCGATCCCGCGCTGGTTGCCGCGGTTGGCGTCCTTGAGCGCGAAGGCGCTTTGCGCCCCCCAGGTGATCCCGCGGTCGGGGACGATGAAGACCGGGCCGAAGCGGGTGCTGTAAAGCGTGCGGGTGACCGCAGCCGTGCCGTCGGGCATCGGGATGGTAACGGTTTGCCCCGTCATCGCCTCGCTCTTGCCGTCGACCATGTAGCGGGTCGGATCGGCGGGATCGAGCGCCAGCTGGTACAGCGTGAAGTGCCGCGCCTCGGTGACCGTGTGGGTCCAGGCCACATCCTTGTTGAAGCCGAGCGTCACCATCGGCGTTCCGGCGAGGCCCACGCCCATCACGTCGTAACCCTTCGGCCCGTCGATGTGCATCTGCCAGAAGCGGTTGGGGCCCTTCCACGGGAAATGCGGATTGCCGATCACCATGCCGCGCCCGTCTGCGGTCACTTCGCTGCCAAAGGCCCAGCCATTGCTGCCCATGCCCAGTTCCTTGGGATCGGGCAGGGTGCCCGTGCTCCCGAGCGCGGCCTTGCGTGCAGGCGCGCCCGGAGGCGCGGCGTTGGCGATTGCGGGGGCAAGGGCGAGCGAACTCGCCAGCAGCATCTGCTTTTCGTTCAGGCGCAGCATATCATCGGCGGTGATCGGGCGGACCCAGGCCTTGCCGCGGCATTCGGCGGGGATGCCATCCGGCCCGGCGTCCTTGAGGAAGCGGTTGTAGCCCGCGACATAGCCTGCCATCAGGTCCCGTGCGCGCGGGGGCAGCGTCTTGGCGCTCTCGCGCAGCGCCGCGACGTCGATCACCGCGCGGAAGAACACATCCGAGCTGAGATTATCGACCTGATCGAAGCCGAGGGTGGCTTTCGCTTCGGGGCCGAAATGGCGCGAGCGTTCGCCTGCCACAGTGGCGAATTCCTCGGCCAGCAGGCACAGATTGTCCTCGGCATAGGCATAGGCGACCCCGTAGCCCACACCGGCCCACGTCTCGGCCTTGATATGCGGGATCCCGTAAGTGGTGCGCGTGATGGTCGCTTCTGTGCGCTTGCGCGCGTCGGCCTCGGCCGCCGCAGCAAGCAGCAGCGCGGCAAGCCCGCCTGCCAGCAGTGAATGGCGCAACATCATTTGGCTCTCCCGATCCCGACTCTGCGGTGTTGTGGGCAAGCTATGGCAAAGCCGTGGTCAAAGCAAAGGGGGCAAAGCAAAGGGGCGCCCGGCATGGTGCCGGACGCCCCTCGCGCGCTTGGTGTCAGATCAGGTTTGCGGTCAGAACGAGGCCGTGACCGAGAAAACCACGGTCGCATCCTAGATCGAGTTGCCATCAAGCGTGGCGAAGTTCGGGCGGATCAGGTCGGCTTCGGCTTCCGAAATGTCGGTCTCGACATAGGAGACCGACAGCGTCAGGCCCGAAATCGGCACGAAGTCCGCGCCCAGCGACCAGTCGAAATAGGTGCCGGTCGGCGCGATGCTGGTGCCGTTGGGGCCAAGGCCGGGGTTGCCGTCCGAATAGCCGAGGTGGGCCTTCAGGGTGATCGGCATATCGGGAACGCCAAAGGCGGCATCGCCCGAAAGGTAGATATTGTCTTCCTTGTCGCCCGGATCGGCCGGACCGACCACCGGAAACCAGTTGCCGATCGCTTCCTGCTTCGGCGCGTAGAACACACCGCCGGTCAGCGAGACCGGGCCGACGGTGCCCGACAGCTTGGCGTAGAGTTCGGCAAAATCGGTCTCGTCCGCGCCGCTGGGATACATGTACCAGGTCACGCCGGTGTCGAGCGTGCCTTCGCCCACCCCGAACTTGAAGCCGGCGATGAGGTCGAGCTCCATATTGGAACCGCCGAAGGTGCCCCAACCTGCAAGGTTCGAGCCCCAAGCGCCGACATAGAAGCCGCTTTCATGGCCGATGGTGATGCCGCCCTGCACGGCCATGCCTTCGTCCGACTGCGAGACGCCGCGGAAACGGTAGTCCGAGGTCAGCGTGGCAGCGCCCGAAATGGTGATGGCCGAGGCTTCTTCCGCGGCGTCCTGCGCGCCCGAAGCGGTGGCAAGGTCGACCGGCTCGATCGCGCGAAGCGTGGCGGCGGTCTCGTCCGCGGCAGAAACGGTACCAATGGTTTCGGCGCCAATGACTTCGGCGTCCGCAATTTCGGCGGTGATGATGGATGCGCCGGCTGCTTGCGTCTCGGCCGCGAAAGCGGGCGAGGAAAGGGCGGCGACAAGCGCGACAGCCGATGCGGCCGAAGCAAAACGGATGAACATAAGGAACGCTCCATGAAGAGGATTGGTTCGTTCCACCTGCGTGCCACGCAGGGCCTGTTATCCTTGTCGACCAACCCACCGAGGCGGTGTCGCACACGAATCTGACTCCCGTCGCTTCCCTTCTAATGTACGAAGATAGCGAGAAAGCACAAAGGTCATGTGGTGAGGCCGTCTACATTATCTTGTTGCGTGTCATGATTGCATCACTTGCGCAGATATGCGGGCGGGGGAATCCGTCGTTTGCGGGGGGCAGTCCTCCGTGATGACGAGGAACGGCCGGAGGTGGAGCACCGGCCGTTCCTGCTGATGGTCAGAAATGTGCGGCGATCAGAACGACCAGCCCGCGGCGAGCTTGTAGAAGTCGCCGTCGTTGCCGCTTTCGATGTCGGCGCCGGCGGTGAAGCGGGCGAAGAAGCCGTTCTTGGTGGTGAACTGCACATAGGGGCCGACCCATTGGTAGACCCGTGCGGTCGATGCGCCGGGATAGGTGGTGCGGGTGTTGCTCAGCAGTTCGTAGTGCAGACCGGCCGAGAAGTTCGACGAGAACTTGTACCCGGCATTGACCCAGGTGTGCAGGAAGTCCAGCGCCGCATCCTTGTTGCGGTTGGCGAGCGCGGCGTAATAGCCGCCGTAGAATTCGGCCTCGAAGCTCGAATCCGAATAGTTGATGGTCAGGCTCGGCACGATGCCGTCGGCGAAGTTGGAGCCGGTGCCGGTCGGCACCTCATTGGCATCGAGCACCCCGCCCGAGAGCAGCGCGCCGTTGGTCAGGCCGATCTGCGGCTTCACCATCAGCTTGCCGTCGGCGAGGATGAAGTTTGCGCCGATGCCGAACTCGGTCCACAGGTCGCTGCCCGAGGGAGCGTTGCCCGCAAGCGCGGTCGAGGCGAAGCTCGGGGTGGTCCAGAGGATCCCGTAGAAGCTCAGGTCGACATTGTCGCTGACGGGGATCAGGCCGGTGAAGGTCGGGTAGAAGCCGAAGAAGGCATCCTGGTTGAGGACGACGGTGAAGCGCTCCTGGCGCTCGGTCGGGGCATCGCCCTGCACGGCTGCGGCAGCAGCGGCGATCGCCGCGCTGCTCACGGCGACATCGCCATTGCCCTCGGCAAGGCCCGGGGCCGTGCCGGTGGCGGTGAGAATCACGGGGGCGGATTCACCCTTGGCGGCGGCAATGGTCACGCCCGACAGGGTCTCGGCCGAAGCGGCATCGAGCTTGGCGGCGGCCTTTTCAGTCAGCACCACCGGAGCGGCGGTTTCGATCGCGGTTGCCGGGCCGTGCGCCAGCGCGGGGGCGGAGAAGGCGGCAACAACGGCAAGCGCCGAGGCGGTGGAAGCAAAACGGATGATCATGTGGAACGCTCCATACGAGAGGTTGGGATCGTTCCGCCTGCGTGCTGCGCCAGAGCCTTCTTATATTACGAATGTGCACTGTGCGCGGCAATGAAATTCCATATCACCGCCGCAGTTCCGCACAATTCTTTAATAACAGCGAATCTCAAGATTGTTTTTATTGTGTTGCATCAATGAAACAAATGCAATTTCACAAGTATTCGCGTCAACTAATATTCGATAATACCATTATATGTATCTTCAGACCTTCGTAGTAATGTATCACTCCGCTCTACGCAGGCTTTCCATGTCGATCACGAAGCGATACTTGATGTCGCTGGCTTCCATCCGGTCATAGGCGGACTGGATGTCCTGCATCGCGATCACCTCGATATCGGGCAGGATGTTATGGCCTGCGCAGAAATCGAGCATCTCCTGCGTTTCCGCGAGCCCGCCGATGCCGCTGCCGGTGAGCACCTTGCGCCCGAGCAGCACGCCGGTGTGAAGCTCGGGCATCATCCCGATCAGCCCGACCAGCACTTGCACCCCGTCAATCCGCAGCAGGTGAAGGTAGGGCACCACATCATGGCGCACCGGAATGGTGTTGAGCACCATGTCGAAATAGCCGCGCTTGGCCTTCATCGCGGCTTCGTCATCGGTGTTGAGGAAGGCGTGGGCGCCGAGCTTCTCAGCATCGGCGCGCTTGCTTTCTGAGCGCGAAAGCACGGTCACTTCCGCGCCCATAGCCGCTGCCAGCTTCACCCCCATGTGTCCCAGCCCGCCGAGGCCAGCGACCGCGACCTTGCTGCCCGGGCCGACCTTCCATGTCCGCAAGGGGCTGTAGGAAGTGATCCCGGCGCACAAGAGCGGCGCGGCTTCGGCCATCGGCATGCCTTCGGGCACTTTGAGCACGAATTCCTCGCGGCATACGATGCGCTCGGAATAGCCGCCGAAGGTGAGGGTACCGTCGCGTCGGTCCTTGCCATTATAGGTGCCGGTCATCCCGCCACTCTGGCAGTATTGTTCGAGATCAGCGTCGCAATGCGCGCATTCCATGCAAGCGTCGACCATGCAGCCGATCGCCACGCGGTCGCCGACCTTGTGGCGGGTAACGCCCTCGCCGACCGCGCTGACGGTGCCGACGATCTCGTGGCCCGGCACGATCGGATAGGTGGTGAAACCCCAGTCGTTGCGCGCCGAGTGCAGATCCGAATGGCAAATGCCGCAATGGGTGATCTCGATCAGCACATCATCGTGGCGCAGGCCGCGGCGGGTGATTGCCATTGGCCCGACGCCGCTGTCAGGCGCGGTCGCGCCGTAGGCCTTGGTGGGGTATTCGTTGGTGGAGGTGGTCATTTGCTTTCCCTCGCGGCTAGTTCGCTTCGCGAACACCTCCGGGCGGGCGGCCTGCCGGTCGGCGCGCGGTCGCGCTTGCGAAGCCTGACGGCTTCGATTGCGTTGCTCTGTTACTTCGGCGGCATTCTTATCGCCCCGTCCAACCGGAACTGGTGGCCGTTGATGTAGCTGTTGCGCGCGATCTCCAGCACCAGTGAGGCAAATTCCTCCGGCTCGCCGAGGCGTTTGGGGAAGGGGACCGACGCGTTCAATTGCGCCCACATCGGCGGGTTGCGGTCCTTCATCCCCAGCATCAGCGGGGTGGCGAAGATCCCCGGCATGACCGAGTTCACGCGGATGCCCATATCCATCAGATCGCGCGCCAACGGCAGCACCAGCCCGTTCACCCCGGCCTTGCAGGAGCCATAGATCACCTGCCCGATCTGCCCGTCCTGCGCGGCGACGCTGGCGGTGAGGATGATGCAGCCGCGCTCGCCGTCGTCATTGACCGGTTCGGCATTGGCCATGCCTAGCGCCGAGATCGAGGCGACACGGTAGCTGGCGACCAGAATCCCTTCCGCCCCGAAGGCGTAATCCTCGGTCGAAAGGCGTTTGAAGGCGCCCGCTTCCTTGTCCCAGCCGAGCGTCTTGCCGCGCCGCGAGGCCATCGCGCAGTGCAGCGTCACGCGCTCCTGCCCATTGGCTGCGCGCGCGGCGGCGAACCCGGCCTCGACGCTGGCCTCGTCCATGATGTCGACATGGTGGAAGCTGCCGCCGATCGCGGCGGCGTGTTCTGCGCCCGCTTCATCATTGATGTCGAAAATCGCGACCTTCATGCCCGCGTCCGCGAATGCCTTGGCGCTCGCCTTGCCGAGCCCCGATGCGCCGCCGGTGACCACTGCAGCTATGCCCGCCTCGATCTTCATGCATCCGTCTCCTGCATCATGTTCGGCCGATTGCTAGGCGCTTGCGCCGGCCTGCGCCACCTCTTCAATTGAGGCATTTGCGCAACAGGTTGCGCTGTCGTGGTTTCGTCATTGTCCGGTCGCTCACCTGTCACGGCTCGAAGCTAGGAGCGGCTGCATTATGGCCCGGATTAACGGGCAGCTCACGGGAAATACCAGCATGATCCGCACCCATCTTCTGCTTGGCAGCGCCGCTGTGGCACTGACCTCGATCATCGCCGCGCCCGCTTTCGCAGCCGACGCCGCCGACCCGCAGGCGCTTGCCGCCAGCGTCCAGTCGGGCGGCGCCATCGCCGAAACCGAGGAGAGCGAGGACGACAGGGTCCAGACCGCTAAGGAAATCGTGGTCTAGGGCAATATCGGCTTCCGCAACCGTAGCGATGCGGCCGAACCGATCCTTGTCTATGACGAAGAATATTTCCAGCGCTTCGAACCGCTGACAGCGGGCGACGCGCTCAAGCGCGTGCCGGGCGTCACCTTCCTGTCGGACGTGATCGAAAGCGACGGCGCCCGTCTGCGCGGCCTTGACCCGGGTTACACCCAGATCCTGATCAACGGCGAGCGCGTCCCCGGCGGCCAGGCCGACCGTTCGTTCTTCCTCGACCGTATCCCGGCCGAACTGATCGAGCAGGTCGAAATCGTGCGCTCCTCCTCGGCGCGTCGCACCGGCGATGCGGTCGCAGGCTCGCTCAACATCAAGCTGCGCGATGGCTTCGCGCTTGACGGCGGCTATGTCCGCGCCAGCGGGCTGTTTTTCGATGATGGCGAAGTGAAGCCCTCGGGCGGCTTCTACTACGGCGGCGAACTCGCCGGCGGGCGCATGCTGATCGGCGCCAACGTCCAGGGCCGTTACAACCCCAAGGAAAAGTCCAGCCTGCGCTACGGCGACAGCCCGGAAAACAACCCCGACTTCGCCACCGATGATTTCGACAACCGCGAAGACCAGTCGGACATCCGCGACGGCACCGATTATGCCTTTAACGCGAGCTGGGGGATCGAGACCGAGGAAACCGAATTCGAAATCCTCGCCAACTTCGTGCGCACCGAGCGCACCGAGGAAGAGCGTTCGTTCGAGTATAATGATCCGACCGCGATCAACGGCCCGGTGCGCGCCATTCCGGCGGGTAACCTGCTGACCTACAACGCCAACCTCAATGATATCACCACCGAAAGCTGGTCCGTCATCGCCAAGCTCGATCAGGAGTGGAGCCTCGGTGAAACCCAGCTGCGCGTCGGCTTTGCCAAGTTCGACGATCTGAAGGACGAGTTCGAATATGAAATCGACTTCGATCGCAGCACGCCGCGCTTCACCGGCGATCTGACGGTGCAGGACACCAATGACCAGGAGTTCTTCGTCAATCTCGAACAGGAAATCGAGCTCAACGACAATATCGAGTTCGCGGTCGGCGGGTTCGCGCAGAACAAGAAGCGCGTGTTCCGCCTGCAGGAAGTGCGCAGCCGCTTCAACCTCACCGCGGCCAACCGCCAGGGTTACGACCAGTTCGAACGCACCCCGGGTGAATTCGCGCCGAACCCCTTCCCGCCGCTGGGCGAGACCGCGTTCAACCGCGTCAAGGAAGACCGCCGCGATCTCTATGCGCTGGTCGAAGGCGAGTTTGACAGCCTGACCTTCGAAGCCGGGATCCGCTGGGAAAACACCGATGTCGAAATCACCGACTTCCAGGTTGGCGGCGCCGGCACGATCGAGAACAGCTACGACGAATTCCTGCCGTCGGCCTCGCTCAAGTTCGAGCTGGGCGATGGTCGCATCACCCTGTCGGGTGCCCGCACGATGCGTCGTCCGAACTTCAACTTCATCACGCCCGGCCTGCTCGAGGCCGAGTTTGGCGACAACGACTTCCTCGGCAACCCCTTCCTGCTTCCCGAAGCCGCATGGGGCGGCGATCTGGGCTACGAGCACAAGATCGGCAATACCGGGGTAATCGGCATCAACGTGTTCTACCGCGACATCAGCAACCTCATCGAACTGTCGACCCTGCTTGATGCCAACGGCGTGCCGGTCGAAGGTTCGGAAGGCGATGGCACCTTCATCTACACCCCGCGCAACACCGGCAATGGCGAGGTTTACGGGGTCGAATTCGACGCCTCGTTCAGCCTTGCTTTCATCGGCCTGCCGGACACCGGCTTGTTCGGGAACTTCGCGCTGCTCGACAGCAACATCACCGACGAATTCGGCGAGCGCCGCTTCAACGACCAGTCGGAATATGTCTACAACTTCGGCGCGATCCAGAACATTCCCAGCTTTGGCGCGGCCTTCGGGGCGACCTACCGCAAGCAGGGCGAGGCCTTCGGCCGCGTGGTGGGTGAGGAAATCACCACCCGCTATGGCGCCGATCTTGAAGTCTTCATCGAAAAGCGCTTTGGCGACAGCTTCACCATCCGTGCAGTGGGCTCCAACCTGCTTGACAGCACCAAGGACGAAAACTTCAACAAGTTCGCGACCACGGGCGATCAGTTCGCCCGTGATTTCGACGAATACGAACTCGAAAGCGAGCGCGCCGGCCCGGTGTTCCAGGTCGTTGCCCGCTACGCTTTCTAGGCTGACCAAAAGGGCCGTGATCTGATGCTTCGACCTTTCCACGGCTTTGCGCTGATGACGCTGGGGATCGCCGCTGCCTGTGCAACGGTGCCCCCGGCGATCATGGGCGACCCCGCCGTCACCGTCACAGCCAAGGCGGAGACGGTGCCGGTCGGCACCAGCAACGGGGATGCGGCCGACGATCCGGCGATCTGGCGCAATCCGACCAATCCGGCTGCCAGCCTCGTCGTCGGCACGGACAAGAAGGGCGGACTTTACGTTTATGACCTCAAGGGTGCCCAGAAGAGCTTCCTGGTTGCGCCCGGTATGAACAATGTCGATCTGGTCGAGATCGAGCACGGCCGTGTTCTGGTGATCGCCAGCGACCGCGCCGATCTGGTCACCGCGCATCTGTTCCTCGCACTGCTCGACCCTGCCACCGGCACGCTCTCGCCAACGGGCCGCATCGTGGTCGGGCCGGGCGAGGGCTACGGTATCTGCATCGCCAAGCCGGCCGGCAAGGATGAGATAGTCGTGTTCAGCGCCCCCAAGAACGGGATCATCTACCGCACCACGCTGACCGGCACCGCCAAGGGCCGGGACTTCGCAGCCACCACTACCACACTTGCGACCGTCGCCACCCAGCCCGAAGGCTGCATTGCCGACCCGCGCACCGCAACGCTCTATATCGGCGAGGAAGACGCCGGGATCTGGGCGATCGACATAAACACCGGCGCCAAGCGTCTGGTCGCCCCAATCGACAACAAGATGCTGGTCGCCGACGTCGAAGGCCTTGCGATTTCGCCCGAGGGCAGCGATGGCGGCTATCTCGTCGCCTCCTCGCAGGGCGACAATGCCTACGCCGTGTTCCGTCTGCCCGGCGTGACCCCGGTCGGCCGCTTCCGCATCGCCGCAGGCCAGTTTGGCTCGGTCGAGGAAACCGACGGGATCGAACTCGACAACCGCGATTTCGGGCCGGATTTCCCCAAGGGTATCTTCATGGCGCAGGACGGGGTCAACGCGCCCGCCGCGCAGAACTTCAAGTTTGCGCTCTGGGACGAAATTCTTGCCGCGCTGGAGGCGGGTCAGTAAGCCTGTCGGCATGACCGCCAACAGCTTTACCGCACCAGACCGCCGCCGCTTCCTCGGCGCGACCGCCAGTGCCTTTGCCGCGCTTGCCGCGAGCGGCTGCGTGAGCCGCGGTGCCAGCACCGCCGCTGCGCCGCGCGCTGCCAGTAGCTTTGCCGGTTACGGCGCGCTCGTTCCCGATCCCGCCGGCCTGCTCGATCTGCCGCAAGGGTTCAGCTACCGGGTTCTGTCCAAACTGGGCGCGACGATGGATGATGGTGGCACCGTCCCCGACCGGGCTGACGGGATGGGCTGCTTCGACATCGGCAACGGCGAGCTTGCCTTGGTGCGCAACCACGAATTGCAGCCGCAGCACGATGCCGGCGGGAGCATCGCCAAGGGCTTTGGCAAGAAGGACGGCGTGTTCGTCCCCGGCGGCACCACCACCATCGTGCTCGATGCCGCGACGCTCAGCGTGAAGCGCCAGTTCCGCAGCCTTGGCGGCACGATCCGCAATTGTTCGGGCGGGGTGACGCCGTGGGGCACCTGGCTGAGCTGCGAGGAAGCGCCCATTGGCCCGGGCGAGCCGCGTGGGCAAGGGCTGGACAAGAGCCACGGCTGGGTGTTCGAGGTGCCCGCCTCCTCGCGCGGGCTCGTCGATGCCGTGCCGCTCACCGCGATGGGCCGCTTCAACCACGAGGCCGCCTGCGTCGATCCGGCCAGCGGCATCGTCTACCAGACCGAAGACCGCGACGATTCGGTGCTCTACCGCTTCCTCCCCGCAGTGCCGGGCAAGCTTGCACAAGGCGGGCGCTTGCAGGCGATGGTCATCGAAGGCCTCGCCGATACCCGCAACTGGGACGTTTCGGACTCTGGGCGCGCGATGCCCATCGGCAAACCCTATCCGGTGCGCTGGGTAGACCTCGATGACGTCGAAGCGCTCAAGGACGATCTGCGTGCACGCGCAGCGGCCAAGGGCGCGGCGCTGGTGGCGCGGGGCGAAGGCCTGCACATGGGCGAGAACGCGGTGTTCGCCTGCTGCACCAATGGCGGGGCGAAGAAGCTCGGTCAGATCCTCAAGCTGACCCCTGGCCTTGCGGGCGCAACCGATACAGTCGAGCTGTTCTTCGAAAGCCAGAGCACCGAGCAGTTCAACTACGGCGATAACCTGTGCGTTGCGCCAAACGGCCACCTGATCGTGTGCGAGGACCAATATACCGATGTGGTCGACAACCACATCCGCGGGATCACCCCGGCGGGCGAGGCCTATGAATTCGCGCGGCTGACCGCCCAGACCGAGCTTGCCGGCGGCTGTTTCTCGCCCGATGGCAAGTGGCTGTTCGTCAACGCCTATTCGCCGACGGTGACGCTGGCGATCACCGGGCCGTGGGCGGCCTGACCCACGCCCTGAGCAAGGGCTAGCGCGCGGGTGGACACCTTCCTGTTTGCGCTGCTGCTGGTGTTGGCGCTGTCGCTCGGCGGGCGCGATCAATGGCTGGTGGCGCAGTGGTCGGGCGCGCTCGGGCGCAGCATGCCGCTGCTCGTGCTGGGCATGTCCTGCGCCGGATTGAGCGCTGCGCTGATGGCGTGGTTGGGGGAGGGGTTCGCCGCGCTGCTGCCGCCGCGCGCGGCCCAGATGCTGGTCGCCTTCGCGCTCGCCGTCGCCGGGTTCGAGCTCGTCTGGCCGGTCAAGCACAAGCCGCCCCCACGCGAGCCGACCCGCTCGCTGGGAGCCATCGTGATCGTGCTGCTTGCGCGGCAGGTGGGCGACGCGGCGCGCTTTGGCGTGTTTGCGCTCGCCGCATGGGCGCACCTGCCGGCCACCGCAGCGCTCGGCGGCGCGATCGGCGGGGCGGGCGCGATGGCCATCGGATGGTCGCTGGGGGCGAAGAAGCTCGCGCGCTGGCCGTTGCTGCTGCTGCGCCGGAGCCTTGCGGCGGGGCTGCTGGTGGCAGCGCTGTTGATCGGATTGGACGCGCGGTTCGGCGCCTCTGGCTGACACCCAAACCAATTCCCGCGCCGCACTGGTCGTTGTGCGCAACGGCTTGCTCGCCCAAGGACAATTTGCTCCACATCAAAAAAGGGCCGTTCCCGCTGACCGGCGGCGGCCCCATTGCTATGCTCGGTTTTATGCACGAGTTGACGATCATCGAACACGCCGAACCAGCCATGATTGCCGATTGGCTGGCGGCCCGGCTCGCAGGCACAGGGGCGATCACCGTTCCCGGCGGCTCGACCCCGGGTCCGATCCTTGCCGCCCGGATTGACGGGTACCGCGAGCAGATCGACTGGGGCGCGTGGCAGGTCTGGCCGAATGATGATCGCATCGTGCCCGAGGATCACGAGGCCTCAAACACCGGGAAGATCCGTGCGCTGCTCGAACCTTATGGTGCGCAGATTGCGGCGCTGGCCGAAGGGGCCACCCCGCCGCATTTCGCGCTGAGCTGGCTCGGGATGGGGCCGGACGGGCATATCGCCTCGCTGTTTCCCAACACCGATCCCAAGGCCGACGATCCGCAAGCCATCCGCCGCCTCACCCCCGATCCGCTGCCAGCCCATGCGCCGTTCGATCGCATCACGCTGACCCTGCCCGCGCTGCTCGATAGTGATGCGCTGGCGTTCACGCTGGGCGGCGCGGCGGACAAGCGCAGCGTTTTCGAGGGCGCGCTGCGCGGCGCGCATGATCTGCCCATCGCCCGCCTGCTGCGCGCTGCCGAAGCGCGGCATATTCCCGTCACCGTGTTCACCTGATGCCCGCCTTCCTCCCCGCCTCGCTCCACCGCGCGCTGCTGCCGCTGGCGCACCGTGTGCGACACCTTTGGCGGCGCTGGCGCAAGACGCCGATTGCCGGGGTGAGCGTGATCATCACCAATCTCGGCGGCGATGTGCTGCTGCTCAAGCATTCCTATGGCCCCGATGTCTGGGGGTTGCCCGGCGGCGGGCTCGGGCGCGGGGAAGATCCGGTGGCGGCTGCGCGGCGTGAGGTGCGCGAGGAACTGGGGCTGGAGCTGGCGCGGATCGAGCCGATCGGCACGCTCGAGGAGGTGCTGTCGGGCTCGCCCCACACCGCATTCCTGTTCGCCGGAACCTGCGACCGGCAACCACAGCCCGACGGGCGCGAGGTGACAGAAGCGCGCTACTTCCCCTCGCACTCGCTGCCCGAACCGCTGGGCCGCCACACCCGCGCCAGGATCGCGGCGTGGAAGGCGCGGCGGGTAGGTTAAAGCAGCGAGAGCTGCGCCTCGTCGCGGGCGGGCTTTTCGCCTTCTGCCCCTTCGAGGCTCGAAAGCGTTAGCCCCATCAGCCGGATCGGCTGCGGCAGGGGCAATTCGGTTTCGAGCAGCGCGCGGGCGGTCTGCGCGAACTCCTCCTTCCCGCTGACGAAATCGGACAGCGAGGCCGCGCGGGTCATGGTGCGGAAATCGGTGAACTTGAGCTTGAGCGTCACGGTCCGCCCGCGCGCCCCGCTGGTCTCGATCCGTTCCCACACGATGGCGATGATGTTTTCCAGCGTTGCGCGCAATGCCGCCCCGCTGCCGATATCCTCGGCAAAGGTGCGCTCCCCGCCGACCGATCTGCGCAGGCGATGCGCCGCGACGGGCCTGAGGTCGATCCCCCGCGCCGCACGGAACAGGTAATCGCCCATGCTGCCGAAATGCGTGCGCAGGAAGGCGATGTCCTTGCCCGCCAGATCCGCGCCGGTGGCGATCCCGAGCTTCTGCATCCGCTCCTCCGCCTTGGGCCCGACCCCGTGGAACCGCCGCACCGGCAGCCCCGCGACAAACTGCGCGCCTTCGCCCGGGCGGATGACGCACAGCCCGTCGGGCTTGTTCTGGTCGCTGGCGAGCTTGGCGAGGAACTTGTTGTAGCTAACCCCCGCGCTCGCGGTCAGCTGGGTCTTGGCGCGGATTTCCTGGCGGATCAGCGTGGCGATGCGGGTCGCCGAGCCGATCCCGAGCCGGTCTTCGGTGACATCGAGATAGGCCTCGTCGAGGCTCAGCGGCTCGATCAGGTGCGTGTAGTGCTCGAACACGTGGCGGATCTGGCGGCTGGCTTCCTTGTAGGCATCGAACCTCGGGCGCACGAAGATCAGATCGGGGCAGAGCCGCTGCGCCGTGACCGAAGGCATGGCGCTTCTCACCCCGAACTTGCGCGCCTCGTAGCTGGCGGCGGCCACCACCCCGCGCCCGCCCGCCCCGCCGACCGCCACGGGAAGCCCGCGCAGTTCGGGATTGTCGCGCTGTTCGACGCTGGCGAAGAAGGCATCCATGTCGACATGGATGATCTTCCTGAGGCCCAGCTCGTCTCGGGGAGCCTCCTCGCTATGCTCGTCGGACGGCGCGTCGCTTGCCATGCTGGTGACAAATAGAACCTTCGCGCGCGCGAAGGAAGCGATGCTGGAACCAATCACCCGTCCTGCCATTTTGTGCACATGCGAAAAGAACAGTGGTCTTCGGGAGAACCCCTTGGCAATGGCCCCCCGATGGCCACCGCCCCTGCCTCGACTGCGCCCCTGCGCAAGGCTCTCTCAGAGCGCGAGCTGATGTGGATGATGGCGCTGCTGATGGCCTTGAATGCCTTCGGGATCGACGCGATTTTGCCTGCATTGGATGCGCTGGCGGCTGATCTCGGGGTGTCGGGCAATGACCGTCAATTCGTGATCGGGGTCTATCTCCTCACCGCCGGGATCGGCGCGCTGGCGCCGGGCGCGCTGGCTGACCGCTTCGGGCGGCGGCCGATCCTCTTGGGCTCGATCGCGGTCTATATCGTGCTGTCGGTCGCCAGTGCGATGGCGCCCACTTACGATGCGCTGATCGCTGTGCGCGCGGCGCAGGGCTTCTTTGCCGCCGGCATCGTCGCGCTGCCGCCCGCGATCATCCGCGACCGGGTGGGCGGCGACAAGATGGCCAAGATGATGAGCCTGATCTTCGTGATCTTCCTGATGGTGCCCGCGGTCGCGCCGACCATCGGGGAGGGCATCCTGCAGCTCGGCAACTGGCGCGCGATCTTCGGCTTTATGGCGGTGCTGGGTGTGGCCGTGGGCGCGTGGGTGCATTTCCGCCTGCCCGAGAGCCTCGCCGAACAAAACCGCCAGCCGATCCATCTCGGCACCATCGCCGCCAACATGACCCGCGCTCTCTCGACCCCGAGCGTGGCGGGCTACGTGCTCGGTTCTGCGCTGGTGTTCGGCGCCCTGTTCGGCTTCATCAATTCCTCGCAGCAGCTGATCACCCAGACCATTGGCGCGGGCGACATCTTCCCGATAGTGTTCGCGATCTGCGCCGGATCGATGGCGTTCGCGAGCTGGTCCAACGCGCGCATCGTCGAACGCTTCGGCGCGCGGCGGGTGAGCCACACGGCGCTGTTCGCCTTCATCGTGGTGAGCGCGGTGCAGGTGATGTTCGCCTTCCAGCCCGACGAGAGCCTATGGCAGTTCGTCCCGCTGATGGCGATCAACATGGCGCTCTTGGGCTTCATCGGCAGCAATTTCGGCGCGATCGCGATGAACCCGTTCTTTGCGATCGCCGGCGCGGCCAGCTCTGCGCACGGCTTCGTGCGCATGACCATGGCCGCGCTGCTGGGCGGGGCGATCGGTTACGCGTTTGACGGCACTGCGCGCCCGCTGGCGCTGGCGCTGCTGGCGAGCGGGCTGGCGTGCCTCGTTCTGGTGCTGTGGAGCGAGAAGGGCAAGCTGTTCGGGCCTTCGGATGCCGAGGCGGGGATGGGTAGGGGTTAGGCCTCCGCGCCCAGCCTCCGCCAAGCCAGCCCGGCAAACTCGCACAGCAAGGGCCGCGTGTCGCGCGGGTCGATGATGTCCTCGACATTGAACCTTTCCGCGCTGCGGAACGGCGAAGTCATCTTCGCCAGCCTTGCGCGGATTTCCTCCAGCAGCGCCGCAGGGTCTTCGGCAGCTTCGAGCTCGGATTTGTAGGCGACTTCCAAGCCGCCCGCGATGGGCAGGCTCCCCCAGTCGCCGCTCGGCCAGCAATAGCGATACTGATACCTCTCGGCGTTGCTCATGGCGCTCCCCGCGATGCCATAGGCGCGGCGCATGACGATGCTGGCTAGCGGCACGGTGGCGCGGTAGATCGCGTTCATGGCATTGACGCCGTAGCGGATCGTCCCCGCAACTTCCGCCTCGCGCCCGATCATGAAGCCGGGGTTATCGACGAGGTGGACGATCGGCAGGCGGAACTGGTCGGCGAGGCGGACGAAGCGTTCGACCTTCTCGCTGGTCTTGGCCTCCCATGACCCGCCGAGATAGCTCGGATCGCTCGCCACCACGCAGACCGGCCAGCCATCGAGCCGCGCAAAGGCGGTGATCGCGGCGCGGCCCCAGTGCTTGCCGATCTCGAACACGGTGCCGGCGTCGAACAGCATCTCCATGCAGCGTCGCATCGAATAGACCTGCTTGGGATCGCGCGGCACGAGTTTGAGCAACGCCTCCTCGCGGCGGTCCGCGGGGTCGGTGCATTCCGCGCGGCGCGCAGGCTGGCCGACATATTCGGGCATGAACCCGAGGAAATGCCGCGCCCGGGCAAAGGCTTCGGCTTCGCTCGCGACCTCGTCATCGACCACGCCGTTGCGGGTGTGGATTTCCGACCCGCCGAGCCGTTCCTTGGCTTCCTCGTGATTGGCCGCGCCGTCCTTGTAGGCCTCGCCCAAGCCATCGACCACGGCAGGCCCGGCGGCGAAGATCTGGCTGAGGCCCTTGACCATGATCGAATAGTGGCTCGCCACAGTGCGTGCCGCGCCGAGGCCTGCGGTCGGCCCGAGCGCGAGCGCGACCACCGGCACAGTGTCGAGATTGGTCACCACATCGCCCCAGCCGGGCACGGCGGGGATATAGGTCGCGCCGATCTGTTCCAATGTCTTCACCGACCCGCCGCCGCCCGTGCCGTCGATCATGCGGATGATCGGGAGCTTGAGCTGATGCGCCATCATCTCGGCCTGCACCATCTTGCGCGCAATCCCAGCATCCGCCGCGCCGCCGCGAATGGTGAAGTCGTCCGCCGTGGCGACCACCGGGCGGCCATTGATCAGCGCCTTGCCGAACAGGAACGGGGCGGGGGTGACGCTGGCGAGGTCGCCGTTGGCGTCATACCTGGCGGAACCAGCGATCTTGCCGATTTCGCGGAAGGAGCCTTCGTCGCATAACGCAGCGAGCCGCGCGCGGGCGTCCATCTTGCCGCGCGAGTGCTGGCGCGCAACCTTGTCTGCGCCGCCCATCTGCTCGGCCAGCGCCTCGCGCGCGCGCAGTTCTTCGAGTTCCTTGGCCCAGGTCATTCCCTCTCCCTCACCTCGTCATTGCGAGGAGCCGCAGGCGACGCGGCAATCCATGGTCGGACGGCGCGCCGGGATGCGAGGTCGGGTCATGGATTGCTTCGCTGACGCTCGCAATGACGAAAACGAGGGGAGGGTCACTCCCCTGCAGGCACCACGCGGCACAACACCGCCTCGACCTGCACCTGCCCGCCTGCGGTGACCGTCAGCCCCTCGACCACTCCGTTGAAGGGCGCAGGTAGGGCGTGTTCCATCTTCATCGCCTCGAGCACCAACAGCCGTTGCCCGGCGGTGACGGACTGACCTTCGGAGACATCGACGGCTATGACCTTGCCCGGCATCGGCGCAAGGATCGCGCCATCGGCGGCGGAGGCTTGGCCTTCCCCATGCGGATTATGCTGGCCAATGGCGAAGGCGATACCCTTTGCACTCACCAAAGCCATGGTCGGTGTGGCGGACGACGACCAGACATCGTCGAACCAATCATCAGGAATGCGTGCTTCGACAGGGCCAGATTCCGTCGTCAAAAGCACTGACTTCTTGGGATTTGAATTCAAGCGAAAGCCAGTCAAAGGCGCCTGCTGCACACCAACGTATTCGCGTTGGAGATGCAGCGCGGCCGTCTCAAGCATGTCCTTGGTGGGCTGGCTGTCAGGGATCAAACCATCACCGCGCGCCGCGATGAGGCCTGTAGTCATCATGCCTTCAAGAAATTCGGCGTCTTCGAGCAGGCGATAAAGGAAGCCAGCGTTCGACTTCACCGGCCAGACAGCGGTGCCATCCAAAACTTGCTTCAAGTCCTCGATGGCGTGGTCGCGATCTGGAGCCCACGCGATGATCTTGGCGATCATCGGATCATAGAATGGCGAGACGGTCGCGCCTTCTTCGACCCCGGTGTCGACGCGTTCGTCGTCGGGAATATGGAAGCGTTCCAACCGCCCCGTGCTCGGCAAAAACCCCTTGGCTGGGTCCTCTGCATAGAGCCGCGCCTCGATCGCATGGCCGTTGATCGACAGCTCCTCCTGCCGCTTGGGCAGCGGCTCCCCGCTCGCAACCCGCAGCTGCCATTCGACCAGATCGACCCCGGTGATCTCCTCGGTGACGGGGTGCTCGACCTGAAGGCGGGTGTTCATCTCCATGAAGAAGATGCGGTCGGCGCGCAGGCCTTCGCTCGCGTCGGCGATGAACTCGATCGTGCCTGCGCCCTCGTAATCGACCGCCTTGGCGGCGCGCACGGCGGCGGCGCAGATGGCTTGGCGGGTGGCGGCGTCCATGCCTGGAGCGGGGGCTTCCTCGATCACCTTTTGGTGGCGGCGCTGGAGCGAGCAGTCGCGCTCGAACAGGTGGACGACATTGCCGTGGCTATCGCCGAACACCTGCACCTCGATATGGCGGGGCGAGGTGATCCACTTCTCCAGCAGCACCTCGTCATTGCCGAAGCTGGCCTTGGCCTCGCGGCGGCAGGATTCGAGGCTCGCGGCGAAATCAGCGGGGGCATCGACCTTGCGCATCCCCTTGCCGCCGCCGCCCGCGACCGCCTTGATCAGGACGGGATACCCGATCGCCTCGGCCTCGGCAGTGAGGCGTTCAAGCGACTGGTCCGCGCCGAGATAGCCGGGCGTGACGGGAACGCGCGCCTCGATCATGCGCGCCTTGGCCGCGTCCTTCAGGCCCATCGCGCGGATGCTCGCAGGCTTGGGGCCGACCCAGACGAAACCAGCATCAAGCACGCCCTGCGCGAAGTCGGCATTCTCCGACAGGAACCCGTACCCGGGGTGAATCGCATCCGCCCCCGTCGCCTGCGCCGCCGCGATGATCTTCGCGCCGACCAGATAACTCTCGGCCGCAGGCGAGGGGCCGATATGCACGCTCTCGTCAGCGACACGCACGTGGAGCGCCTTGGCATCGGCATCGGAATAAACCGCGACCGTCGCCACGCCCATCGCGCGCGCGGTGCGGATAATGCGGCAGGCAATCTCGCCGCGATTGGCGATCAGGAGTTTGGTTATCATTGTGCCGCTCCGCAGCCGGTGGCGAGGTGGCTGTAGGTGATGGTTGCGATCTTCCACGCGCCGTCGATCCGCATCAGCGTGAAGATGTCCACCCCGCAATGGCTGCGCTTGCCGTCGATGATGAAATCGTAATCGGCACGGACCGTCGCCACGGGGCCATCGACCGTTACCACTTCGCCGCGCAGCGGTTCGGATACGGGGACGGGAATGCTCGACACCGAAGCGATCAACTGCGCCATGGGGATCAGACCGACGCGGTCTGCGCCGTCTCGTTCTTCGACCTTGGCGACGAAGCCGGGCTCGGTGACATGGGCGCGCATGGCTGCGGCGTCCTTGGCGGCAAGGCCGCGCATGAAAGCCTCAACCGTGGCTAGCACGGCTGCCTCGTCGGAGTTGCGATCAGGCGCGGGCTCGGCAGCGAGCGGTGCGGCGGCGGCGAGCGCGAGAGCGGTTGCGAGAATGGCTTTCATGCCCGCTTGGTTAGCCGCTTTTTTTCGTCATTGCGAGCCGGAGGCGAAGCAGTCCATGACCTAACATCACTGCGGATGGCGAGGCTGGTTCATGGATTGCCGCGTCGCCCCTCACGGGGCTTCTCGCAATGACGAAGGCTAGGCCCGGGGTGACGGTGATGGGGACTTGGGCCGGTAATCCGCAATCCCCCAGTCGATCCCGCCTTTGGGCTTCTTCTCGCGGTTGAGCACCGCGGAAAGAAACGCGCGCACGCCGTAGAGCGCCTTTTCGCTGCGCGGCACGTAAGTGCGGCCGGCCCAGGCCTCGGGCCCGCGCGCCCTCACCTTGCGGCCGATCGCGCCATAGATGCGCGCCGCCGAGAGCACCGCCCAGCGGCTGCGGAAGGGGAGTTTGGCCGCACCAACCCGCGCCGCCGCCTCGTGCTTTTCCACCAAGGCAACCAGCCGCGCGGCCATGTCGGCGAGTTCCTTGCGGTGGTGCGGCTTGGTGTGCTGGCCGGGCTCGATATCCTCTTCGGCGAGCCATTCCTGCGGCAGGTAGCAGCGCCCCGCCGCATCATCCTCGACGATATCGCGCGCGATGTTGGAGAGCTGGAAGGCGAGGCCGAGGTCATTGGCGCGGTCGAGCGTTTCCTGATCCTTGGAATCGACGCCCATCACCACCGCCATCATCACGCCGACCGCGCCCGCGACATGGTAGCAATAGCGCAGCATGTCGGCCTCGGTGCGTGGGCGCCAGTCTTCGGCGTCCAATTGGAAGCCCTCGATTACGTCCTCGGCCATCTGCGGGGTGAGACCCACTTCGGCCGCGACCACGCCCAATGCATCGAAGGCCGGATCGCCGGTCGGCAGGCCTTTGAAGGCGAGCGCCGTGAGGCGGCGGATCAGCGCGAGGCGCTGGCCCAAGTCGGACTGGTCGCCCAGCACCCCGCCCATGTCCTGATTATCGGCAATGTCGTCCGCGCGGCGGCACCAGGCGTAAAGCAGCCACGCGCGCTCGCGGGTTTCCTTGTCGAACAGCCGCGCGGCAGCGGAAAAGCTCTGTGATCCGCGCTTGATCGACAGCCGCGCATGTTCGACCAGCGCGGCACGGGTGGCAGCATCGACCCCCATCGCGCCGCCCTACAGCTCCTCGGCCTTCATGCGGAAGATAGGGGTGTGCGGCTGGTAGGCCTCCATCTTGGCGAGCAGTTCGTGGATCGAGGTCGCCGCAATCAGGATGTTCTGGTGCGCGGGCCGCACAAAGCCGACTTCGCCCATCTTGGCGTTGAAGGCGAGCAGGTGATCATAGAAGCCGAAAGCATTGAGCAGTCCGACCGGCTTGGTGTGATAGCCGAGCTGCGACCAGCTCAACGCCTCCCACAGCTCGTCCATCGTGCCGACCCCGCCGGGAATGGTGATGAAGCCGTCCGAGAGGTCGGTGAAGCGCTGCTTTCTCTCGTGCATCCCGCTGACGGTGACGAGTTCATCGCAATCATGGTTGGCGACTTCGGCCTTTACCAAGTGTTCGGGGATGATGCCGATCACCTCGCCGCCCGCATCCTTCGCGCCCTTGGCGACCGCGCCCATCAGCCCGAGCTTGCCCCCGCCATAGACGACGCCAATGCCGCGCCCGGCCAATTCCGCGCCGACATCATAGGCCAGTTGGACATAGCGCGGATCCTCGGGCGAGGCCGAACCGCAATAGACGGCGAGACGTTTCACGCGCCCGCCTTTACCGCTAGATCCTCCAGCATCAACCCGGCGGTCGCCTTGGCGCTGCCGACCACCCCCGGAATGCCTGCGCCCGGATGGGTGCCGGCGCCGACGAGGTAGTAGTTGTCGATCACATCGTCGCGGTTGTGGCCGCGCAGGTAGGCGCTCTGCCATAGCACCGGCTCAAGGCTGAAGGCGCTGCCCATGTGGGCATTGAGGTCGTGCTTGAAGTCCTTTGGCGCGTAGCTGAACTTGGTGACGATCCGGCTGTGGA
>JBKDUW010000156.1:0-3186 GCA_046339235.1 Erythrobacteraceae bacterium
TCGCGCTCATGATCACGCCCGCCCGCCCGGATTGCGCCCCGCAAAGTTGCGGTGCTGCCGGGGGTCACTTTTTCGCTTCTGGACAGTGTCTCATATGTCTCCAACACGGACACCGGCGGCGTTACGCCTCGGCCTTCACCCCCAAGGGCGTGAACACCAGCCGCTCGACCAGAAGGTCATACCGCTCGCCGCTCGCCGCTTCCAATGCCGTGGCGACGATAGGCGAGCCGAGATTGGCATATTCGAATGCCGCCTCGCCCGGCGGGCCGACCTCGCGCCATGCAGCAGGGTCGGCGAGCTTGGCCTCGAGGTTCTCGCCGAGAGGGATGGAGTAACCCGCCGCATCGGACAGTCCTGCCCGGTGCGACAGCAGGTGCGCGAGGGTACCGGGCGCGTTCGGGTGAAAAGGCGAGCGCAGCTTCCAGCCAAGATAGTCCGAGACATCGCGGTCCAGATCGAGTTTGCCCTCGTCGGCAAGCCTGAGCGCGGTGAGCGCCATGATCAGCTTGGAAATCGAGGCGATCCGCACCGGATCATTGGCTTCGAGCGCGCGGCCCGTTGCCTTGTTCGCCAGCCCCTCGACGATCAGCGGGGTGATGCCGTCACGGTCGAAGGCGACCACGACTGTCGCGGGGGGCGTGGCAGGCGGCGGCCCGGCCTCCTGCGCGGTCTCCTGCGCGGCGGCAGGGGCGGCGATGAACACCAGAGCGGCGAGGAAGCGGCGGATCATGCGCCCCATCATCGCCGCTATGCTGCTCGCGTCAATCGAGATTCGGCCGCAGCCAGCGTTCCGCTGTCGCAAGATCAACCCCGCGCCTTGCGGCATATTCCTCGACCTGATCCGGCCCCACGCGGGCAACGCCGAAATAGGCCGCTTCGGGGTGGCCGAAATAGAAGCCCGAGACCGCCGCGGTCGGCCACATGGCGAAGCTCTCGGTGAGCGTCAGGCCCGCATTGGCAGGCGCATCGAGCAGATCGAACAGGATCGGCTTCAGCGAGTGATCGGGGCAGGCGGGATAGCCGGGAGCCGGTCGGATGCCGCGATATTCTTCCTTGATCAGCGCCTCGCAGGTGAGCTGTTCGCCGGGCGCATAGGCCCAGAGCGTGGTGCGCACGTGCTGGTGCAGCGCTTCGGCAAAGGCTTCGGCGAAACGGTCGGCCAGCGCCTTCAGCAGGATGTCCGAATAGTCGTCCTTGTCGGCCTGGAAACGTTCCGAGTGGCTGTCGATCCCGTGGATGCCGACCGCAAAGCCGCCGATCCAGTCGCCATCCGGGTCGATGAAATCAGCGAGGCACATATTGGCCCGGTCGCGCGATTTCTTGACCTGCTGGCGCAGCATCGGGAGGCGCGCGCCATTGTCGAGCACAATATCATCGCCGCCGCGCCCGCAAGGCCACAGGCCCACGACGCCACGCGCGGTCAGCCACTTTTCGGACGTAATCTGGTCGAGCATCGCGTTGGCATCGGCTAACAATTGCGTCGCGGTTTCGCCGACCACTTCGTCGGTCAGGATCGCGGGGTAATTGCCGTGCAGCTCCCAGGCGCGGAAGAACGGGGTCCAGTCGATGAAGCTGCGCAGGTGTTCGAGCGACCAGTCAGGGAACACATGCACCCCCGGCTGCGCGGGCGCGGCGGGCTTGTCGGCCAGCACTGCGGGAAAGGCGTTGGCGCGCGCCTCTTCCAGCGAAAGCAGCGCGCTCATCGTCTTGCCAGCACGGGCATCGCGCACGCCGATATACTCATCCTCGACCTCTGCGACATAGGTATCGCGCTGGGTGTCGGAGAGCAGCTTGGAGGCCACCCCGACCGCGCGGCTCGCGTCAAGCACGTGGATCACCGGGCCTTCGTAAGCCGGGTCGATCCGCAATGCAGTGTGGACCTTGGAGGTGGTCGCCCCGCCGATCAGCAGCGGCATCGTCATGCCGGCGCGCTGCATTTCCTCGGCGACTGTGACCATCTCGTCCAATGAGGGAGTGATGAGGCCAGACAGCCCGATCATGTCGGCCTTGTTGTCATTGGCGCTGGCAAGGATCGTCGGCCACGGCACCATCACGCCCAAGTCGATCACGTCATAGCCATTGCACTGGAGCACCACGCCGACGATGTTCTTGCCGATGTCGTGCACATCGCCCTTCACCGTCGCCATGATGATCTTGCCCTTGGCCTTGCGCTCTTCCTCTGGGAGGAGATCCTTCTCGGCCTCGATGAAGGGGATGAGGTGGGCGACCGCCTTCTTCATCACGCGCGCGGACTTCACCACCTGCGGCAGGAACATCTTGCCGCTGCCGAACAGGTCGCCCACCACGTTCATGCCGTCCATCAGCGGGCCTTCGATGACCTCGATCGGGCGATTGGCGGTCTGACGCGCTTCCTCGGTATCCTCGACGATATGGGCGTCGATGCCCTTCACCAGCGCGTGTTCGAGCCGCTTGGTCACCGGCCAGCCGCGCCATTCCTCGGCGGCCTTCTCGTCCGCGACTGACTTGCCCTTGAAGCTTTCGGCGAGGGTGATGAGGCGTTCCGTGGCATCGGGATCGCGGTTGAGGATCACGTCCTCGCAGGCATCGCGCAGGGCCGGGTCGATCTGGTCGTAGACGTCGAGCTGGCCCGCATTGACGATCGCCATGTCGAGGCCTGCGGGGATGGCGTGATAGAGGAACACCGAGTGCAGTGCGCGGCGCACGGGTTCGTTGCCGCGGAAGCTGAAGGACAGGTTGGAAAGCCCGCCCGAGTAATGGGCGTGCGGGCACAGTGCGCGCAATTCGCGCACCGCCTCGATGAAGTCGACGCCGTAATTGTTGTGCTCCTCGATCCCCGTCGCCACCGCGAAGATATTGGGATCGAAGATGATGTCTTCGGGGGGGAAGCCCTCCTTGACGAGCAGGTCATAGGCGCGCTTGCAGATTTCGACCTTGCGCTCCTTGGTGTCGGCCTGACCCGCCTCGTCGAAGGCCATGACGACCACTGCCGCGCCGTAATCCATGCATTTGCGGGCGTGCTCAAGGAAGGCGGCCTCGCCCTCCTTCATCGAGATCGAATTGACGATCGGCTTGCCCGAGACGCACTTGAGGCCCGCCTCGATCACCTCGAACTTCGAGCTGTCGATCATCACCGGGACGCGGGCGATATCGGGCTCGGCGGCGATGAGCTTGAGGAAGGTCGTCATCGCATGGACGGCGTCCAAC
>JBKDUW010000157.1:0-3638 GCA_046339235.1 Erythrobacteraceae bacterium
GCTCGAACCCGCGCATGGCGTGATGCTGACCAGCGCCACGCTGACGGACCGAACGCAGGACGACGACAAATGGGCGAGCGCCGTGGCGCGTTCGGGCGCGGGTCATGTCGAGGTGCAGCCGCTGCTTTCGGCGGCGGACAGCCCGTTCGATTATGCCGCCCGCGCCGAGGTGCTCATCGTCACCGACATCGCCCAGGGCGATCTGCCTGCGCTGGCTGGCGCCTATGCGCGGATCATCGAGGCGTCGGGCGGCGGCGTGCTCGGGCTGTTCACCGCGATCCGGCGGCTGCGCTCTGTGCATGGCCGCATCGCTGACCGGCTCGCCCGCGCCGGCCTGCCGGTCTATGCCCAGCACGTCGATCCGATAGATACCGGCACTCTTGTAGACATTTTCCGCGATGATCCGCACGCCAGCCTGATCGGCACCGACGCGCTGCGCGACGGGGTCGATGTGCCGGGCCATTCGCTCAGATGCGTGGTGATGGAACAGGTGCCCTGGCCGCGTCCCGACATTCTCCACAAGGCGCGGCGGCTGGCGGGCGGGGGCTCTGCCTATGACGACCGCATCATCCGCGCGCGGCTGGCACAGGCGTTTGGGCGGCTGATCCGCAGCAAGGATGATGCGGGCCATTTCGTGATGCTCTCGCCCGCCTTCCCCAGCCGGCTGCTGTCGGCCTTCCCGCCCAGCACGCCGGTCTTGCGCGTGACGCTCGATCAGGCTTTACAACGCATCAATGCTGGTATTGGGGGCAATCAGCCCGTCCCGCCGCAAGGAGCTCTGCTGCCATGAAGATCCTTGGTCTCCTGCGCCACGCCAAGTCCGACTGGGACGATATGAACCAGCGCGATTTCGACCGCGGGCTGAACGCGCGCGGTCGCAAGGGCGCACAGATCATCGGCGCGCATATCCGCAATCACGGGATCAAGTGGGACAAGCTGATCGCCAGCCCGGCGGTGCGAGTGAAGCTGACGCTCGATGGCGCTGCGCTGCCCGGGATTACGCCGGTCTATGACCAGAAGCTCTATCTCGCCAGCTTCGACACCATCGTCGAGACAATCCAAGCCCATGCCGGCAGCGGCGCGGACGAGGCGAACGCGATCCTCATCTCCGGACATAATCCGGGGCTGCAGGACACGCTGCTCGAACTGGTCTCGCCGTCGAAGGAGAACGACCTGTTCCGCGAGGCCGTGGTCAAGTTCCCGACCGCCGCCTACGCGGTGCTCGAATGCGACATCGAACACTGGTCGCAGCTCAAGCGCTATTGCGCCGAGCTGGTGCACTTCGCCCGCCCACGCGACCTCGATCCCGAGCTGGGGCCGGAGAACTAGTCCCCAGCCCCGCACGGGCCGGGATTACTCGCCGCCCGTTTCGCCGCCTGCGAGCCCGCGCGCTTCGAGCATCGGCTGGACATCGGGCTGACGACCGGCGAAGTTTTCGAACATCACGAAATAGTCCATCGTCCCGCCGCGGCTCAGCACGGTCTTGCGATAGTGATCGCCATTGGCGCGCGTCAGTCCGCCATTGTCGCGGAACCACTTGCGGCTATCGCGATCGAGCATCTCGGTCCACAAGTAGCTGTAATAGCCTGCCGAATAGCCCGCCGGATCGCTGAAGATGTGGTTGAAATAGGTCGAGCGGTAGCGCGGCGGCACCAGCCCGACTTCGAGGCCCAATTGCTCCAGCGACTTGCGCTCGAAGGTATCGACTTCGGCAGGCGTGTCGATTGCCGCGGCATCGGCAGGCGAGAGCGCGGCCCATTTCATGTCGAGCAGGGCCGCGGCCACGACCTCGCCGAAATCATAACCCTGGTTGAATTTCGAGGCGGCCTCGATCTTCTGGACGAGTGCCATCGGGATCGTCTCACCGGTCTTGAAGTGCTTGGCATAGTTCTGCAGCACTTGCGGATCAGTCGCCCACATCTCGTTGACCTGGCTGGGATATTCAACGAAATCGCGCGCCGTCGCCGTGCCGGAAAGGCTCTCGAACTGCTGGTTGGCAAACAGCCCGTGCAGCGCGTGGCCAAATTCGTGGAAGGTGGTGCTGACATCATCGAAGCTGACCAGCTGCACTTCGCCGTCGGCCGCCTTGGGGATGTTGAGCACGTTGTAGATCACCGGCTTGGTGCCCCACTGGAAGCTCTGGTCGACGAAGTTGCTCATCCACGCCCCGCCGCGCTTGGACGGGCGCTGGAACGGATCGAAATAGAACACCCCGAGCTCCGAACCATCGGCATCAAGCACGGTATAGACCCACACATCGGGGTGATAGACCGGCAAATCGGTGCGCCGCTTGAAGCTGAGGCCGTAAAGCTTGTTCGCGGCGTAGAACACGCCGTCCTCCAGCACCTTGTCGAGCTGGAAATACTGCGCCACCACATCCTCATCGAGATCGTAGCGCTCGGCCTTGATGCGGTTGGCGTGGCGGTACCAGTCCCACGGCTGCACCTGATAATCGCCGCCGTCGGCCTTGATCGCCGCGGTCAACATCGCCGCCTCGCGCCGCTGGGTGGCGGCGAGTGCGGGGACCATCTGTTCCATGAACCCGAGCGCGGTGGCGGGCTTCTTCGCCATGCGATCGAACATGGCGTAGCTCGCCCAGTCAGGCTCGCCGAACAATGCCGCCTTCTGCGCGCGCAGGGTGGCGATCCTGGCGAGCAGTACGCGGGTGTCGTGCTCTGCGCTGGCACCATCGGCGCGGTTGTAGCTCAGCTTGAACAAAGCCTCGCGAGTCGCGCGGTTTTCGAGGTTCGGGAGCAGCGGCTGCTGCGTGGTGTTTTGCAGGGCGATGGCATATTTGCCCGGCATGCCCTTCTCGGTCGCGAGATCGGCGGCGGCCTTGATGTCGGCCTCAGATAGCCCGGCAAGTTCAGCTGCGGTATTGACGACCAGCGGCTGGGCGTTGGTCGCGGCGCGCACCTTCTGGCCGAATTCGGTGGCGAGCGTCGAGAGCTGGCCGTTGATCGCCTTGACCTGCTCGCGCTCGGCCTCGGTCAGCAGCGCGCCGGCGTGGACCATATCCTTGTAGGTCTCTTCGAGCAGCCGCCCTTCCTCGAGCGAGAGGCCGAGGCTTTCCCGCGCATCGTAGACCGCCTGCACGCGGGCAAACAGCGCCGGGTTGAGCGTGATCGAGTCGCTGTGAGCGGACAGCTTGGGGCTGATCTCGGTATCGATCGCATCGAGCCGTTCCGTGGTGTTGGCGCCGGTCAGCGCATAGAACACCCGCCCCACGCGGCCCAGCATCCGGCCCGAGGTCTCGAGCGCCACGATCGTGTTGGCGAAGGTCGGCTTGGCCGGGTTGGCGATGATCGCGGCAACTTCGGCCTTCTGGATCGCCATGCCCTGTTCGAACGCCGGGATGTAGTCATCCTCCGAAATCTTGGTAAAATCAGGGGCAAGGAAGGGGAGCTTGCTATCGGATGCGAAATAGCCGGTGCCTTGAGGGATCGCGGGGGCGGCGGTGGCAGCGGCGTTCTGTGCCAGCGCGGGCTGCGCGGCGGCGCCAAGGCTGATCACCAGCGCGGCGGCGGAGACGGTGGACAGAACGGGGGCAAGGTTGCGCGGAATCATGTCAGGTTTCTCTTTCGGTTCGTCGTCGCCTGCGGCTTGGGCGGGCGATGGTGCGACGGGCTCGTGCATGG